>JBEIOW010000585.1:0-1608 GCA_040377385.1 Bacteriovoracaceae bacterium
CTACACCGAAATGTTCGCGGTCTTCCGCGTTCTGGCGCTGCAAGGCAAACTGCTGAACACGCTGGGTGTTGCCAAACCGCCGGTCGTCACGCGCGCGGAATAATTCCGCAAGCGCATTGACGGCATTCGCGGGGCAGGGGAGCCCGTCTATGTCTGATAACCCGCACGAGATAAAAGTCACCGTCGGCGCGCCGGAAAAGCCTATGTCGGCCGCGTGGCCGCTCGAGGCCGAGCGCGTTTCTCTCGACGATCCCCTCATGGAAATGGCTCTCCATCCTCACCCAGCTTTCGTTCTGCCCGCGAGTTGCGTCGAAGGCATTGTTGAGGAGGTTGAGGAGGACCTGCGAAATCTGAATCGGGCGGCAACTTACGCGTACTTTTGGAAGAGGCGAGACTTCCAGTGGAAGATCCGCGTCCTTAAATCGTTGCTGGCAGAAAGTGAGCGTATCGTTGATGAGGTCGTCGAGTAGGACTGGCTGAACGGATTCGCTTACTTCCTCGCGCGCGAATGCCAAAAGGCCACGCACAATCTTGGAGATCCGCTGGACGACGGCGAGTATCCGATCCAAATTCTTTTGAGCCAACTCAACCGGGAATGTGGGTTCGCTTAACTTCATTTTCAGCAAGGTCGCGCGATTTTCGATGATCGCGAGTGGATTATTGATTTCGTGCGCGACGCCGCCCGCCATCTCGCCCAAGGCAGCAAGCTTGGCCGATTCGGCGATGCGTAGCTTTTGCTGAGCGATGAGATCGTCGGAGGCCTTCCGCTCCGATATATCTCGATAGACCCAGAGGTCTCCCTGAAAGATTTGGTCCACGTGAATCGGGGCGTAGTCGAGCTCGACGGTCCGTCCGTCCTTCAATGGAATGTGTTCATTGAACGGAGTTCGATTTCCTTCCAGGACGCGGAGATGTCTTTCCTTCGTTGTGACCGGATCCTTGTATTGAGAAGTGATAAGAGATTGAAGATCTTGGTGCGGAGCACCCGTCAAAGACTCGCTTGAACCCTGAATTTTGAAGATGCGCCTCAGAGAATCGTTTACGAACAGACTCCGACCACGCGGATCCGTCGTCATGATTCCCAGCGAGAGGTGATTCACCAGGGATGACCAACGAGAGTAAGCAAGCTGCAAGTCGAGTGAGCGCCTTCGCGCTTCGAGCTGAGTCATGACTAGCTTCGCGAGGAGCTGTAGAAGCTCAAGCTGCTCGGCAGAGAGCCCGCCGGAGTTACGATCAATCACGCACAACGTTCCGAGTCGTGATCCGGTCTTTGAGACGATCGGAGCTCCTGCGTAAAAGCGAATGTACGGAGCTCCCGTGACGAGGGGGTTCTCGGCAAATCTTGGATCCGCTTTTGTGTCGTTCACGACGAGGACTTGATCAGAGAGGATCGCGTGCGCGCAGAATGCGTGCTTTCTTGGAGTTTCGGTTGCGTCAATTCCTACACGGGCCTTGAACCACTGGCGATTCTCGTCGACTAGGCTGACTAGCGCGATCGGTACGTTGCAAATCTTCGCTGCAGCGCGAACGAGATCATCAAAGACAGGCTCTGGAGCCGAGTCGAGGATGGAAAGAGCATGCAGCTCACGAAGACGAAGGAGCTCGTTC
>JBEIOW010000148.1:0-5655 GCA_040377385.1 Bacteriovoracaceae bacterium
CTCCGTAGCGCTCGGGGTGGACGCCCGTATTGTCGAGCGGGTGTTCGCTGTCGGGTATGCGGAGAAAGCCCGCGGCTTGTTCAAAGGTCTTATCCGAGAAACGAGGGACTTCACGCAGCTCCGTGCGGTTCTTGAAAAGGCCTTTAGTCGCCCGGTGGGTGACGATCGCTTGCGCAAGGCCCGGTCCGATGCCCGATACGCGCGAGAGCAGATAGGGAGAGGCGGTGTTGGGATTGACTCCGACTTGGTTCACGCAGCTATCGACGACGAGCTCGAGCGAACGTTTGAGCGCGGGCTGCGAGACGTCGTGCTGGTACTGGCCGACGCCGATGGACTTTGGATCGACTTTCACGAGTTCCGCGAGCGGATCTTGCAGACGACGGGCAATGGAGATCGCGCCGCGTACGGTGACGTCGAGGTCCGGGAATTCTTCGCGCGCGACTTCGCTTGCGGAATAGACGGAGGCTCCGGCTTCGCTCACCATGACGACGGGAACGCTCGATCCGAGTTCTTTGGCGGTCGCCCGGAGATAGGTTTCGGTCTCGCGGCCGGCAGTGCCGTTGCCGACGGCGATCGCGCGGATCTTGTCGTTCTTCAGGATTTCGGCGAGGAGGGTTTTAGATCCTTCCTTTTGTGCAGGGGTTTGGAGGTGAATCACGGCCGAGGCCAGGTACTTGCCGTCGTCGTCGACGAGCGCAAGCTTGCAGCCTGTGCGCAGACCCGGATCCACGCCGAGCACGGCCTTGGAGCCGAACGGGGCAGCGAGGAGCAGCTTTCGAACGTTCTCGGCGAAAACCTGGATCGACGCTTGGTCGGCGACATCGCGAAGTGCCTTGTGCAGCTCGTTGTCGATCGACGGAATGACGTGCGCGCGTAGCGCGAGGCGGGCTGAGCGCTTCAGCACCGAGGCGACATCGGTGGGGCAGCCTTCGGGCTTTGGGCAGACTTCGTGCTCAAAGCGCGAGAGCAGCTCGGCTTCGAAGGCTTCCATTTCTTCCGGAGTGCCTTTGGGCGCGCCTAAGGACAGCGAAAGCTCCTCTTCGAGCCATCCGCTCCGCATGGCGAGGTAGCGATGAGAGTTCTCGGGCTTCAAAAGCGAGACCACGCTCTCGGAATGGTCGAAGTAGTTTTCGAACTTGGAGTTGGGTTTGGCTTTTGCGCCCTTGGCGGTCGCAACGGCTCCGCGCTCAAAGTAGGCAGTGCGCACGGTCTGGCGGAGCTCTTGGTTTTCGCTCAGTCGCTCGATGAGCAAATCGGAGGCACCGTCGGTTGCCGTCTGCGCGTCGGTGATTTTATGGGCTTCGTTCATGAAAGCGAGCGCCCAGAGCGCGAGCGTCTGCCCGGGCTGAGGGGTCTCGGTGCCGTGACCGATGTTCCACATCCAGTCGGCGAGCGGCTCAAGGCCCGCTTCGCGCGCCGCTTGCGCCTTGGTTTTGCGCTTCAATTTGTAGGGGAGGTAAATGTCTTCGAGGAGATGTCCTTCGAAGGTCGCAAGAATCTTGGATTGCAGCTCGGGTGTGAGTTTGTCCTGCTTCTTGATTTCTTCGAGGATAAACGTCTGTCGCTGCACGACTTGATCGAAGCGCTCTTTGGCGTCGATGGTCGTTGCGATACCGACTTCGTCGAGATTGCCGGTCTGCTCCTTTCGGTAGCGCGCGATGAACGGAATCGTCGCTCCTTCGGCGGAAAGGCGGAGAACAGCAGCTGCGCTCGAGAGCGGAACTTCGGGATGGCGGCTTTGGAACCAAGCTTCAAACGTCACGTCCCCAATTTTGCTCGATTCATTGCATTGCGCCAGCAAGAACCCTGTTTTTTGAATAACGCATGCAATCACCCCAGTCGCATCAGACTTCGCAGATCCTCTGCATCGAAAACACCAAGAGCTGAGAGCATCTATGGAAATCTAAGACCCAACATCCTGTGGGTTCAAAAGTCGAGGGCACCATAGGTGGGGGTCTTCTTTGACAGAGGGGTGAAATCCACTCACGCTAAAAGGGTCAGAGGAGGGCGTTTGGGTCGAAGGGTTTTGAAAGGTGAGCAGAGGGTACGGAAAAAACCAAACCCGTCTGGCTTCAAGATTCCGGATGGGTTTAAGACTGAACTCCCGTTTTTAAAGTGTGTGGAAGAAGCCGACTGGCGGCGAAGGGTGCAAGACGAAATGCAAAAGACGATCAACAGTGAAAATTCAACGGTGAACGCAACCTCTCCAGGCGCGAAAGCGCGGACGAAAGCGCTGAAGACCTCCCCCGTCACGAAAGGCTCAGCCGGCGGCCCGTTGTTCGAGCAGCAACCGGCGGCCCAGCTTGCGGGCGCGGGGAAAAGCGGCCAGATGCACCTTTCGGTCGAACGCTTTTTCTCTCGTGAAGGCATTGATCCTCTGGATGAGGTGGCCTACCAGACCGCCAACTCCCGCATTAAGGACACCGAAGGCAAGACGGTTTTTGAGCTGAAGGATGCGGAGGTCCCGGCGGCGTGGAGCCAGCTGGCGATCGATATTCTCGTTTCAAAATACTTCCGCAAGGCGGGCGTGCCGGGCACGGGGCATGAAACCTCGGTCCGCCAGGTGGTCACGCGCGTGGCGCGCACGATCGCCAATTACGGCGCCAAGACCGGTTACTTCACGTCCGAAGATGCGAAGGTCTTTGAGGCGGAGCTGTCTCATCTCCTCATCACTCAGCGAGGAGCCTTTAATTCTCCGGTTTGGTTCAACTTGGGTCTCTATGCGGAATACGGCATCACGGGTTCGGGCGGAAACTTCGCTTGGGATTCGGAAAGCCAGCGCATCAAGGAAACCGATACGGCTTACGCGCGTCCGCAGTGCTCGGCCTGTTTCATTCAGTCGGTCGACGATGACCTGATGGGTATTTTCCAGCTCATCAAGAACGAAGCGCGGCTTTTCAAATACGGCTCAGGCACGGGTACGAACTTCTCGCGCATTCGCGGCGCGCAGGAAATGCTCTCAGGCGGTGGGACGTCGTCGGGCCTGATGGCGTTCCTGGAGGTCGCGGATCGTGGCGCGGGCGCGACTAAGTCGGGCGGTACCACTCGGCGTGCGGCCAAGATGGTCTGCCTCGACATGGATCATCCAGAAATTTTGGATTTCATCACCTGGAAGCAGCGGGAAGAACGCAAGGTCGCCGCGCTCATCGCCGGCGGGTATTCCTCGGATTTCAATGGCGAGGCTTACAAGACGGTCTCGGGTCAGAACTCCAACAACTCGGTCCGCGTGACGGACGACTTCATGCGCGCCGTGGAAGAAGGCGGTAAGTGGTCCACGCGCGCGCGCACCACGGGCAAGCCTATCGATACGTTCGACGCGAAGTTCCTCTGGAACAAAGTCGCCGAGGCCGCCTGGTCGTGCGCCGACCCGGGCGTCCAGTACGATACGACGATCAACGACTGGCATACCTGCGCCGACACGGACCGGATCTACGCGTCCAATCCGTGCTCGGAATACATGTTTCTCAACGACACGGCCTGCAACCTCTCGTCGATCAACCTCGTCAAATTCCTCAAGGACGATGGCTCGTTCGATGTGGAAGGCTTCGAGCAGGCTTGCCGCGTCTTCATTGTCGCACAAGAGATCCTCGTGGATCTTTCGAGTTATCCGACCGACGTCATTGCGAAGAACTCGCATGACTACCGTCCACTCGGTCTGGGGTATGCGAACCTGGGCACGCTCCTCATGCTCAAAGGCATCCCGTACGACAGCGACGCGGGCCGGGCTTGGGCCGGGGCGATCACGGCCATCATGTGCGGCACGGCATATGCCGCGAGCGCCGAGGAAGCGGGCGCACTCGGGCCGTTCCCGGGCTTCGAGAAAAACCGCGGCTCCATGCTGCGCGTGATTCGCAAGCACCGCGACGCCGCCTACCAGATTGACGAAACCCATCTGCCGAAGGAGATGGCAGCGGCCGCTCGCCGAGATTGGGACCTTGCGCTCCGTCTGGGTGAGCTCTACGGCTACCGCAACTCGCAGGTCACGGTGCTCGCGCCGACCGGCACGATCGGCCTCCTGATGGATTGCGACACCACGGGCGTAGAGCCAGACTTCGCGCTCGTGAAGTTCAAGAAGCTTGCCGGCGGTGGTTACTTCAAAATCGTCAATCAGTCAGTCACGATGGCGTTGAAGAATCTCAAGTACACCGACGCCCAGATCGGCGACATTCTCCGGTATCTGCTCGGTACGATGGACTTGAACGGCGCTCCGCACGTCAACCGCGAAGCGCTCGTGGCGAAGGGCATGACGGCCGACGATATTGCCAAGATCGAAAAAACGCTGCCGGGCACGTTCGAGCTTTCGAGCGCGTTCACGAAGTGGGGATTGGGCGAAGAGATGCTCAAGCGTCTCGGTGTTCCGGAGAGCGATCTCTCGGATCCGATGTTCAACTTCCTGACCTGGATGGGACTCTCGCAGGCGGAGATCGAAGAAGCCAACGTCGTCATCTGTGGAACGATGACGGTCGAAGGCGCGCCTCACGTGAAGGACGAGCACCTCGCAGTTTTTGACTGCGCCAACAAGTGCGGCAAGATCGGCAAGCGCTTCATCGCGCCAATGGGTCACATCCGCATGATGGGCGCGGTTCAACCGTTCCTGAGCGGAGCTATCTCCAAGACCGTGAATCTTCCGAACGAAGTCGCGGTCGAGGAAATCGCCGATATCTATTACCAGGGTTGGAAGATGGGCCTGAAGGCCGTCGCGCTCTATCGCGACGGTTGCAAGCTCTCACAGCCGCTCTCGACCAAGTCCGACAAGAAAGAAGAAAAGGTCGAAGCGAGGACGGCCACCGCACCGGCGGCGGCTCAGGCCTCAGGTCAGGCGGCGCTGCCGATGGCGATGGCGCCAACTCGGAGAAAGTTGCCGGGCAAGCGCGGCGGGTTTACTCAAGAAGCCAACATCGCTGGACATAAGATCTACATTCGGACGGGCGAGTATGAGGACGGAACCCCCGGAGAGATCTTTATCGACATGCATAAGGAAGGCGCGGCCTACCGCTCGATGATGAACTGCTTTGCGATCTCGGTCAGTCTCGGCCTCCAGTACGGCGTGCCGCTGCGCGAGTTCGTGGATAAGTTCACCTTCACTCGGTTTGAACCTTCTGGTCCAGTGAGCGGACACCCGAACATCAAACTCTGCACCTCGATCGTGGATTACATCTTCCGCGTGATGGGCATGGAGTACTTGAATCGGACGGACTTCGTGCAGATCAAGCCTGCGGTTGATCTTTCGGCGGAGAAAGGGGCCGCTTCGGCGGTCTATCCTCGAAACCCATCCGCTCAGATCGCCGCCGGAGTTGCGGTGCCCGGCATGATGGAGCCGCAAATGACCTTGGCGATGAAGTCCGAAACCGCGGGCGGCACGCTCTCGGGACATCTCGCCGAAATGATGGGTGATGCTCCTCCTTGTGATTCCTGCGGCCACACCACCGTCCGCAACGGCGCCTGCTACAAATGCCTGAACTGCGGCGCCAGCATGGGTTGCAGCTGAGATAGCCCGGGCCTTTTCGCCCAGAACGCCGCCCGTACGCTCGGGCTGTACAGATGCGTACAGCTCCTCGCGAACGGGCGGCGTTTTGGACGAAAAATCCCAGGCTCTCTCCCGCGGTGTCCGGGACGGTCTCCGGAATTTGGTAAAGCTTGCTGATGGTTTTGACA
>JBEIOW010000448.1:0-2570 GCA_040377385.1 Bacteriovoracaceae bacterium
AACTCAAGGAGACGCTTCACGACGAAACCAAGTCATTCGCGAACCCGCACTCCGTCGCAGACTGATGGCCGAGCGGGCCATCTTCTGGTTTGACTCCGAACGCATGCTCCTCGGGCAGGCGCAGACGGGACCACGCTCGATTCTGGAATTCAGCGGGAATTCTCCCGAGCTCATGGCTTTCCGACTCTTTCTACGCGCGGAAGGCAGAGGACTTAGCCTGGCCGAGATCCATCGCGCGCGCTCGCCGCATGAATTCCGCGAGGAGAGGCACGGTAGCGCCTTGCGCATGTTCCTCTCGCGACTAAGGCAAGAACTAAAGAAGATCGGCATCGAGCTGACCTACGAACGCACCGTGGGGCGCTACCGACTGCGTCCGCGTTTGCCGCTCTATTGGATTCGCGCGCGTGCGAACAAGACTCCCGCGACGATCGCCCAGAACACAAGCCGCGAGGAAGCCTTACTGAAACGGATTGCCATGGAGGGTTTCGTGGAGACGAGCGTGCTTTGCACCGAGTTCGGGCTCTCGCGGAAAACCCTTCACCCGACGCTGCGTGCGCTGGTGGACGCGGGTCGTATCCAGCTCGTGCGGCGCGGACCCACTTCCGGCTACCGGCTCGGCCAGCGCGCCGTTGCTCGCGCGAGCCGTCGGCGCGCGGTGAAGCGAGTGGGGTAGGGGGCGGGACAAGCCCCGGTATAACGGAGATGGGGTCAGAGTTTTATTCATGATAAGAAAAGTTATCGCGATTAGAAGGAGTTCAGGCAGAGCACCGCTCAGGGGTTCGTTTCGAGGAGCTCTCGCGACGCGCCACGGATGATACAGCGCGATTCGGCGGCAGTTTGCAGTGGCTTGCGCAAGAGCCCGGCCCATTTGCCATGCCCCGCGCCGAAAAACTCACGCAGTTCCGAACTCTCGAGAGAACTGCGCGAGGCTGCTCGCCGCTCTTGCTCGGAAATCAGCTCGGCGAGCGCTGACTTCTCCAGAATGCGCACGCAACGTTCGACCTGCATGACGGAGAAAAGCGGAAGTTCACCGCGCAAAAGCTCGTCATGGAAGGCCCTGAGCGCAAAATCAGAAGGTCTTGACTCGCGCCCAAGCGCTTGACGAAGGTCGGATCTCACCTGCGCGTAGAACTTTTGTTCCGCGCGCATCGCTTCGAGCAGGGCCGTTTCGAAAGCTTTGGCGTGCTCCACCAAGCGCGGATCCGAATCCTTCACGAGATCAAACGCCGACTGCATCTCCTCATAACTTCGCCTTGCGCGGACCTGTTCTCGCAGAGCGCTCTCTTCGCGGTAATGCACCACGACTTCGTCAGGGAAGATGACCGCAGGGATGAGGACTTCCATCTCTCCGTGGTAGCCAGACATATAGTTCGGCAACAGACGGCGCTCATCGATTCGCAAGACACCCAGGCTGTCGGCACCTTGGCTGAAGAACCGCGCGATACCGAGGTCAGAGGCCGACAAAAACAAGCTCCTTTCGGGTTCATGCGCGTGCGCTTTCAGGGCGTGCGCGATTTGGCCTTGCCGCGATGGGCTAGCGTCGCGGGCGGAAGCGAATGAATTCCGCGTTCGGCTCTCCGCTAACTCCCGCAGTCCTTGATCGGGCCCCCCGTCCGCTCGCGAGAAGGCCGTGCTCGTCTGATAGAGTCGACCATCGCGAGTCAGATCCGACGGGGAGCCGCGCAGTCCGCGAAATACGATTTTCGCGCGGGCTGGATCGGGTCGTTCGATGGACTCCAGCCATTGCTCCCAGTGGATCCTCTCGACTGGCTCCATCGCCTGCATCGGCAAGTGCCGGCGCAGTAGATCCGCTACCTCGAAACGCCGATTCGCTGCGATCAACTCGTTGAAGCGCGTCCGATCTTGGCTCAGCTGAGTACGAGTTTTCCGCCACTCCTCCGCTATGCGGGCTTCGTGTCGGCGCACCGCGATCTCGGTAGCGCGCACTTTTTCGAGCAATTCTGCTTTCTCCACACGAACCCGCGCTAACGCCGGGGCAAGCTCGGCGCTCTTCACCCCGGGTAACTGCTTTCGGGAGAGAGCTCGCTCAGTCCATTCCAGGGCGTTTAGCTCAAAACGGAGAAGATCCAGTCGCGCGGAGATGCTACCGAGCTTCTCGTTGGCGAGCGTCTCTAGGTGATGCTTGAAGATCTCCGACGACCCCGTGTTGAGTGCATCAAGCTCCCGGCTGACTGGGAGCTTTAGCTGGCGTGCGAGGAACTCTATCCCGTCTCGGCCGTGCAATGCCGCCAGACGAAACTTCTGTTTGAGAACCTCTTCCGGTCGCTTCCACGCCGAATCCGTGAATTCAAGATCGATTCCATGTCCGACGCCGCTTTGAAAGTAAGCGTCCAGTCCAGACGGGCCAAGGTTGCTCGCTTCTGCGACACGCGAGATCCGGACCGGAAGGTCGCTCGAGAAGAAGCGCGTGATCTCATGCACGCCCGTCTTCGAATTGATCCCTTTCTTCATCTGCTCGAAGGCATCCAGCCAGACACGGAAGACCGATGCCTCGGGATGAGCGGAACGTGTGGAAGAAGCCCAGGTGGCGCCCGAGCCCGCGCCGAGCA
>JBEIOW010000137.1:0-5908 GCA_040377385.1 Bacteriovoracaceae bacterium
CAACATCGAACGAATCGGCGGGACGGTTGAGCTCGCCAGTGCGGTCGGCCGGGGAATGACCTTGACGATCAAGATTCCACTCACCTTGGCGATCGTACCCGCACTCCTCATCGGCTCAGGTCGTTCGTTCTTCGCTATCCCCCAAGTCAAGCTGGTCGAACTCGTGCGCGTGGATCAGTCTTCGAACGAATCTCGAATCGAATACCTCCAAGACTCCCCGGTCTTCCGTCTGCGCGGAGACATTCTCCCGCTCGTCGACTTGGAGTCCGTTCTGGGACGAAGTCGCGACGACGCTTCCCGTCCTTCGTTCGTCAACATTGCCGTGGTCAAAGCGGAGCACCAAACTTTCGGGCTGATCGTGGAAGAAGTTCACGACACGGCGGACATTGTGGTTAAACCAATCAGCCGTCTTCTGAAGTCATTGCAGGTCTACTCGGGAGCCACGATTCTTGGCGATGGCTCCGTCGCTCTGATTCTTGATATACAAGGAATCGCTCGCGTCGAGCAGATTGGGAATTCCGCACAAGCGGATCAACGTGCCGCAGACCGTGAAACTGAGCGACAAACTTCGCTGACCGCAAGCGAACGTCAGGAATACCTCTTGGTGCGGGTCGGGTCGCCTACTCGCCACGCTATTGTGCTCGGCTATGTTCACCGACTGGAAGAATTTGATCGCTCCGCCGTCGAGCTTTCCGGAGCACAACGGGTCGTCCGATATCGGCAATCCATCTTGCCGCTCATTCGAGCCAACGAATACCTAGGCTACGAAGATGCACGCAGCACAGACTCTCCGGAGACGGCACATTTGTCGGTCGTGGTGGTAGAGCGAGCTGGAAAGCAATTCGGCCTCGAAGTGGACGGGATTCTCGATACACTGTCCACGGACGCTCCGCTTGAGGCAGCACTGAAGCAAGAGGCCGGCATCATTGGGAACCTGAATGCCGACAACGAGCTCGTCGTGGTCATTGACCCCTACCAACTGATCAATGCCGCCGTCCCCGGCTTCGCATCGGAGATCGGTCGATCGACGGGAGTGGAGCGACTGTCAAGCCGTACGAGCTCTAGCGATCTTCGCGCGAGCATTCTCTTCGTCGAAGACACCGCCTTCTTTCGTCGCCACGTCGCCACCATTCTCGAAGGAGCTGGCCACCGCGTCACAACAGCTCCGGACGGACGCGACGCGCTAGCACGACTTTCTCAACCCCATCAATTCGATCTCGTGATCTCTGACATCGAAATGCCGCGTCTGAACGGAATTGAACTGGCCCGCGCAATCCGACTCGACGCCCGGAACCAACGACTGCCCATGATCGCGCTCAGTACGAAGAGCGGACGCTCGCACATCGAGGAAGGACTCCAGGCGGGATTCAACCTCTACCTTGAAAAAATCGAGCCTACGCTCCTCCTCGCAGCCGTGAGTGAGCTACTAGAGGCCAATCGGGAGGCTGCATGACCACGACTCGACAATTGGCAACGTTCTACCTTGGACAAGATCTCTACGGGATCGAAGTCATGCGAGTCCAAGAGGTGACCGGGAAGCTACAGTCGGCCGAGATTCCGCGAGCGCCGAGTTTCGTGCGCGGACTGATTAATCTCCGCGGGCAGATCGCGACCGCGCTAGACCTCAAGCGTATGTTCTTCCCGGACAATCCCGCGGACTCCGGCGATTCGCACTCCGTGGTCTGCAACCTGGGCGGCAACCTGGTCTCCCTCCTCGTCGACTCGATTGGCGAGGTCGTCGAGGTGACCGACCGCCAGTTCGAACGCGCCCCAGATACGATGCCCGCCGGTTCCCGAAAATACATCCAGGGCGTCTACAAGACGGAAGCAGCGCTGCTTTGCCTACTCAATCTCGACACCCTGACTAAAGAACTTTCCCACTCCGTGGATTCCACGGACCTCAATTGAAAGCGAAGGAACGAAAAATGATCCAAGCCATGAAGATGACCAGCACAACCGAAAACGCCTCAGAAACCACGAACGAAGCCGATCAGAAGCTTACGGCATTAAATTCCGTTCAGGCGGTCATCGAGTTCGACCTGGATGGAGTCATCCAGAGCGCCAACGAGAACTTTCTAAAAACGCTGGGTTACGGAATCGACGAAATTCGCGGAAAACACCACCGCATGTTCTGCGACGCCGCCTACGGCGCAAGCCTGGATTACAAGCGCTTCTGGGAAAAACTGAATCGGGGCGAACCCGTTTCCGGTGAGTTCAAGCGCATCACCAGGGATGGACGCGAAATCTGGGTTAATGCCTCCTATACGCCGATGCGAAACGAGCAAGGACAAGTCTACCGAGTCATCAAGTTCGCTACGGACGTCACCGAGCAGAAATCCCGGTTCTCGGAATTCGAAGGGAAGATGAACGCGATTTCCAAGGCACAAGCCATGATCGAGTTCAACCTCGATGGTACCATTCTCTCGGCCAATGAAAATTTCCTCGGCACAGTCGGATATCCTCTCGATGAAATTCAGAACAAACATCACCGCATCTTCTGCGATCCGGAATACGCCTCGTCCAGCGGCTATCGAGATTTCTGGGAAAAGCTTCGCCGTGGAGAATACGAATCGGGCGAATACAAACGATTTGGTAAGGGTGGCAAAGAGATCTGGATTAACGCCTCCTACAACCCCATTTTCGACGCTAATGGCAAGGTCATCAAGGTGGTCAAGTTCGCGACTGAAGTCACACAACAGAAGCTTCAGGCGCTTGAGTCCACCGCGAAGATGAACGCCATCTCAAAAGCTCAAGCCATCATCGAATTCAAGCTCGACGGTACCATCCTGACGGCCAACGACAACTTCCTCAGCACGCTGGGATACGATCTCGCGGATATCCAGGGCCGGCATCACCGCATGTTCTGCGACCCGGAATACGTTCGCAGCGAAGAGTACGCGGATTTCTGGAAAAAACTCAACCGCGGCGAGCTAGACGCCGGTGAGTACCGACGCGTTGGGAAAGGCGGAAAGTCGATCTGGATCAACGCTTCCTACAACCCCATCTTCGACGCGGACGGGAAGCCCTACAAAGTGGTCAAGTTCGCCACGGACATCACTTTGATCAAGATGATGATCGAATCCATCAATGAGACCGCTCAGGCGTTGACCAGCGCCTCGACGGAACTGACCGCGACGGCGACGCAAATGTCCGGAGCTTCTGAGAAAACTCAATCAGAGTCGAGCACTGCGGCGGCAGCCGCGGAAAAGATTTCTGCGGGCGTTCAGATCATGGCGACGAACATGGAGGAGATGGTCGCATCGATCAAGGAGATCTCTCGTTCCGCAAACGAGTCGTCCGAGATGGCCAAATCGACCCTCACTCGCGCACTTACGACGAACAAGACCATTTCCCAGCTCGGGGTCAGCAGCCAGGAGATTGGGGACGTGATCAAGGTGATCAGCTCCATAGCCCAGCAGACGAATTTGCTCGCGCTCAATGCGACGATCGAAGCCGCACGTGCCGGTGAAGCCGGAAAGGGTTTTGCGGTCGTCGCCAACGAAGTCAAAGAGCTCGCCAAACAAACTGCGAAAGCCACAAACGACATCACCAACAAGATCGGCGCAATCCAGAAGGACACGCAAAGCGCCGTGGATGACATCAGCGGAATCTCGACTGCGGTCGAAAAGCTCAATAGCGTGGCTGGGGCGATCGCCGCGGCCGTCGAAGAGCAGACCGCGACGACGAACGAGGTCTCTCGCGTGGTCTTGGAATCCAAGCGTGGTGTGGAGAACATCGCCGCTACGATCGAGGTGGTTTCTTCCGCCGCAACTGAGAACGCGACTGCCTCGTCGCAGACCCTGACGGCCTCTCGTGAGCTCGCCGGCCTAGCGACGAAGCTAGCCGAACTTGTCAAGAAGGCGTCGTGAGTTCGTGAAGAAGATCCGCGTACTCATCGTCGACGACTCTTCCGTCTATCGAGCCCAGATCAGGCAGGCGCTATCCGAGCTAACAGAAGCAGAGGTCGCGGGCTCCGCCCCGAACGGACGGGCAGCGCTTGATATCTTGGAACAGATGACGGTCGACCTGATCCTTCTCGACCTCGAGATGCCCATCATGGATGGCATCTCGACGCTGAGAGAGATTCAACGCAAAAAGCTACCCGTCAAAATCGTGTTGTTCGCCTCTTCCTCCAAACGAGGCGCGGAGGCGACCTTCGAGGCACTGAGGCTAGGCGCGAGCGATTTCATCGCCAAACCCTCCGGCGCCGATGTCACTCAACTGGCGGGCGGGGACTCTCCCAGTGCGAAGATCCGGTCCGTGCTCGAACCGTGCCTGGAAGCACTTTTTCCGATCGAGATGCGAACAAGCCCAGCCTCAGCACAAGAAGCTGTCGAGGAGGTCTCCAACGTTCGCGTCCTCTGGGAAACCTTCCAACCGGCGGTCATCGTTGTCGGCTCATCCACCGGGGGACCCGGCGCGCTCGAACGAATGTTCACGCGTCTTAAAGCGCCGATAAGCTGTCCGATCCTCTTGGCGCAACACATGCCGCCCATCTTTACGGCAACTTTGGCGGAAAACCTGCAAAAATGGAGCGGTATTCCTGCCCGCGAAGCGACCCACGGCGAGACCGCTCTACCCAACCATATTTACGTCGCTCCGGGCGGTTACCATCTGAGACTAGGCGGCACCCGCAGTAAACCCATCCTCCTCCTGGATCAAGGCCCTCCGGAGAACTTCGTCCGTCCAGCTGTCGACCCGCTCTTCCGAAGCGCTGCGGACCTCGTCGGAGAAAAGTGTCTGGCCGTCGTCCTGACCGGTATGGGTTCCGACGGACGACTGGGCGCGATCCGAGTCAAGGAGCGCCGAGGTGCCGTGCTCACGCAAAACGAGGAAAGCTGCGTCGTTTACGGAATGCCCGGCGCCGTGAAATCGAACGGGGTCAGCGACGGCGAAGGGACTCCGGAAGAGATCGGCGAAAAGATCAGCGAAAAAGTCCAAGAAAAGGTGGCAATTACGTGGCGCACGAAGCAGCTCTGAAATTTTTCTCCGACTTCATTGAGTCGCAGCTAGGAATCGTCTACGACGAGCGCAATTACTATCAACTGGTCTCCCGACTCGAGGAGGTCGCCAAAAAACTGAAAATCGACGACATCCCCGGCCTGCATCGCAAAGCGATAGCCGGGATCGACTCCAAGTTTCGCGATCTTCTACTGGATACGGCGACGAACAACGAGACCTCCTTCTTCCGTGACCCAAGGGTATTCCAGACCATTCAGTCGCAAGTACTCGAGCAGTACGTCGCTCCACTCAAAACACCGATCGACTATCGCATCTGGTCCGCCGCAAGCTCGACCGGTCAAGAGCCGATCACGCTGGCGATTGTCATGAGCGAGATTGCAGAGAAACTAGGCCCGAATTTTCGCTTCCAGATTACCGCAACGGACATTTGCGACCGTGCCCTCAGCCGCGCCCGCGCGGCCGAGTACAGCGAATTCGAGGTCCAGCGCGGACTGTCCCAGGCTCTGCTAGCCAAATACTTCGAGAACCTGCCGAACGGACGCTGGGTCGCCCAGCAAAAGCTACGCAGGCACATCGACTACCAGAAGCTCAACCTCCGCAGCCCTTTCCATTCTTTGGGAAAATTCCATCTCGTCCTATGCCGAAACGTGCTCATCTACCAAGCCATCCCTGGAAAGATCGACGTCCTCACCCGAATCGCCCACCAACTCGAGCCACATGGCTTGCTCTTTCTAGGGGCCGGCGAAAGCGTTCTCGGCTTGGCGGATGCCTTGGAGTCGGTCAGCAACGATGACCGCGCCGTATTCTTTAGACTAAAAAGAGAAAGCCTCACCCAAGCCGCCTAAGCGCGAACGACGAACCTCGGCAAATTCGATGCGCATGGCAGGCGAGATCAATGGAGTTGTCAGCAGAACGATCCCAGCCTCAGCGCCAGCCTCAGCGCCAG
>JBEIOW010000481.1:0-2343 GCA_040377385.1 Bacteriovoracaceae bacterium
GGTCGTCGGTACCGAGGATTTTTTCGATCAAGGCGCCGCGCACGCCCCAGCAGAACATCAGCTTGCGCAGGACGGCTTCATTGTCGGTGATCGCGACGATGGGTCGGTCGGGACGAAATTTAGAAAGCGTGCGCGCGGCGACACCCGAGTGCGTGAGCGTGGCGATGGCTACGGCGCCGACGTGGTGAGCGATCCGGGAAGCGCTGAACTCCACGGACTCGACGACCGAACCGGCGAGCGGGATGAGATCCTTTGGGCCCGAGTGGAATTCCCGGTGAGTTTCGGCCTCGAGGATAATGCGCGCCATCGTGCGCACGGCCTCGATGGGGTATTCACCGGACGCGGTCTCACCGGAAAGCATCACGGCGTCGGTGCCGTCAAAGACAGCATTGGCGACGTCGCTCGCTTCGGCTCGGGTCGGTGTCGGAGCTGAGATCATGCTTTCGAGCATCTGAGTGGCGGTAATGATGGGCACACCGAGCTGATTGCACGAGTGGATGAGGCGCTTCTGAATGGCGGGGACTCGTTCGGCTCCGACCTCCACGGCCATATCGCCGCGAGCTACGAGCAGGCCGTCGGAGACCTCGATGATGGAGTCCATCGCTTCGACAGCTTCCTCCCGCTCGATCTTGGCGACGAGGAGGGGCATGTGATTTGAGATTTTTTTGATTTCGCGGCGGATGCGTTCGATGTCCTCAGCCGAACGGACAAACGAGAGCGCCACCGCATCGACGCCTTGGTTCAAGCCGAACTTCAGATCCTCGAGATCCTTCTCCGTCACGCACGGAATCGAAAGCGGGGAGCCCGGGAGGTTCATGCCCTTGTGGCTCGTAAGTCTTCCGCCCACTTCGACTTCGACGATCATCTCGGGGGGCTTCACCGAGGCGATGCGGGTGCAGATCTTTCCGTCGTCAAAGAGGAGTTTCCCGCCCACGCGCGCGTCGCGCGAGACAGCGTCGGCGATTTCGGCCGAGATGGGGGTTGCGCGGCGTCCAGAGGCGGATTGCTTGGGTGCGGAGCCTTCGGGGTGGAGGAGGAGGACGTCGCCCGCTTTGAGTTCGATCGCCTCGGGGAGCTTGCCGGCGCGGATCTTCGGACCTTGGAGATCCTGCATGATCGCGATGGTCTTTTTGAGCTTCCCGGCGTTCTCGCGAACGGTATTGATCAGCCCCGCGTGGAACTCGTGCGTCCCGTGGCTGAAATTGAGCCGGGCGATATCGAGTCCTTCCTGCATGAGCGCGAAAAGGCGCTCAGGGGAGGACGATGAAGGACCCAGGGTGCCAACGATTTTAACTCTTCTGCCGGAGTGCATGCGATCGCTTCAACTTCTCGATTTCGTCTTCGTAGTTGCGAGAAATCGTGCGTTCGCGTTCGGTGCCCTGCATCTCGAGCTGAGCAATTCGTTGCTCTTGGGCTCGAGTCTGGGCTTCGAATTGTTGCTTTCCACGGGTCTCCGCTTCACGAACCTTGCGGTCCGCATCCTCTTTCGTGGCTTGAAGCAGAGCATCGTAGTCGGCTTTCTGAGTGGAGAGCCGTTTCTCGTAATCCCGGATTAGCTCATTCTGTTTTTGGGAGAAAGCTCTTTGGTTCATCTGGGATTGGAACTCAAGCTCCTGACGCATGGTTTGCTTGGAAAGCTGGGCCTCGTGACGGGTGGCGGCAAGCACTTCTTCGTAATCCCGACGCTGTTTATCCAGCATGAGGAAGCTGTTGCGCTCGAGGCGCTGAACGAACCGCTGATGCATCGCTTCTTGTTCGCCGAGCGTCGTTTTTTTCTGGAGCTCTGTGTCAGCAATCGTTCCCAAGAGCTGGTTGCGCTCGTGCTGACGGGTGAGGGCATTGTTCCGTTCGGCATTACCGCGGAGGCCCTGCTGCTCGGCGAGGATCGCCTGAGTATTGGTCGCGAACGACTCGTTCATCT
Source organism: Bacteriovoracaceae bacterium (assembly GCA_040377385.1). Lineage (GTDB taxonomy): Bacteria > Bdellovibrionota > UBA1018 > UBA1018 > UBA1018 > JBEIOW01. The sequence goes on from JBEIOW010000481.1 coordinate 1,922, forward strand.
TCTCCCGAGCGATATTGTCGCGCTTCTCGTGAGCGCTCGCGCGTTTTTCGAACTGGCTGGCGATCTGATTGCGCAGCTTATCTTCTGCCGCGGTAGGGACGAGTGAGATGTCATCGGAGGTCGATCGAGTGGTGACCTCGCCCTGAAGGCGCTGGATCTCGCTGTTCTTCTCGCGCGAGTGGCGCGCAAGCGTGCTTCGGTAGGTTTCTGCCTGATCCTGGAGCGCCCGAGTGGAGTCCGAGTTGAGTTTCGCGGCGAGCGTCTCACGGCTGCGCTCGGATTGTTGCTTCTCGCGCTTGAGTTGCGTGTCCATGAGCTCGCGGTTTTTCCCGAAGACTGCCTGGAGATCTTGCTCGGTGTCGTGGTGTTCCTGGTTCTGGCGGTTGAGGACGTTGGCGTAGTAGGCGTCCTTGTCGCGCAGA
>JBEIOW010000364.1:0-3102 GCA_040377385.1 Bacteriovoracaceae bacterium
CCACTCCTCTTTGGAGACACGAACGACTTCTCCGGGTTCAAGATCCGAGGGCAGCGTGAGCGCACCGTAAGAAAGTCGCTTCAAACGAGTCAACTCATGTCCGACGCACTCACAGAGGCGCCGAATCTCTCGGTTCTTTCCCTGCCTAAGCACGATCCGCAGGTGGCTCTCTCGCCCGCTCGCCTTGAGGATCTCGACGTGTTCGGCGCGGAGAAGTTCGCCCGCATCTTCGATGCCTGTACAAATTCGCCCGGCGATCTCGGGACTGACCTCACCTCGCACGGTCGCCAAATAGGTGCGTTCAATTCCCGTTGCAGGATCCGTGAGCCATGCCGAGAGCCGCGAATCGTTGGTCAGCAGCAGCAGCCCGGTCGTCGCGTAATCGAGTCGCCCGACGGCGTGAAAATGTCCCGCGCCCTCACCCACCAAGGAAGGCTCCTTGAGAATAGAGAAAACGGTGGGGCGAGACTTTTCATCCGAACGCGTAGTGACGACGGAGCGGGGCTTGTTCAGAAGCCAAACCTCACGCGATCGAGCCGTGACTTTCGCGCCGTCGATTTCGAACGTCGCCGTCTCCGGACGGAGCGGGAAAAGCGGGTCCGTGCGGAGAGCTCCGTTCACGCGTACCCGACCCGCAAGGATCCATTCCCGGGCCTGGGTTCTCGAGGCGATTCCGCGCTTAGAAAGGGCGCGCTCCAGTGGAACACGGCCCTTCATCGCGGACCTCTCGGGGAGGCTTGAGCGCGGCTCCGGAGCTGGAGCTGCCTTTCCCAAAATTTTCTAAAGAGAGATTCCTTCGGAATGCGCCGATCGAGGAGCGCATTCGCCTCTTTTAAAGACATCTTTTGGGCTCGGTTCCAAAGCTCCTCGAAAAGCACCCGGCTCGCCCCGACCGCAAGTGACGGAAAAGCACCGTCATCCACTTCGCCAAAACCCACTGCCCAAAGGCGCGTAAAGAGCTCCTTCAGTGCGCGTGCATAGCGGGCCTCGTTGGCCTTGCCCTGCAGTTCGGCAGCGCGCTTGAGCTGCTTGGTGGAAAGTGGCGAGTCCATCTCCAGCACTTCTAGCAACGCCTGCGCCTGAAAGCTCAAAACGTGTCGCGGATCATCCTGGGAGCCCATGACCACGAGGAGTGCCGTAAAGCATTCCTTCGAAAAGAAGGTCGCTCGCCCCTGATACCATTTGGAGTAGATGACCTTGCCCGATTGCGAGAGGTCCGCACGCAGTCCCCAGAGCTTGGCCACCCGATCGTCGCCGCCGCTGTCCCACTCCCAGCGCATTTCGCTCCGAGGGTAGAGTTCAGACCAAAGCGATGCGGGCTCCGGGCGATTATCGATCGGATAGACGAGCAGGATACCCCGCTCCTCGATCGCATCGAGCGCCTTCTGCTCGGCCTGTCTTGCGCTCAAGGCCCGAGTCGCCATGCGAGCCCTTCAGTTAGTTCTTGGCGGCCTCGCGCCATTGTCCACGCTTCAAAGGCTGATCGCCTTTGCGTGCGAACTTGCTTGCGCCAAAAGCGCCGGGGGTTCCACCGCCGACTTTTGCGGTCGGGAACGCATCCTTACGGGGCGTCACCTTGAAGACGGTCTTGGTCGCGTCTTTTTTCGGTTTCGCAGGGCGCTCGCGCTCAGCGGGCCAACGGCTCACGGCCTTTTCGATCCGGTCGAGCGTGATGGGGGCGTAGCCATCCGTCTTTTTCTCGGCCTTGACTGCGGCTTTCGCCACAGCCTTAACGGCCGGAGCGACGACCGTCTCGGTCTGCGGAACCACTACGGGTGGCGCCATCGTCGACTTCGCGACGGCACGCGGAGCCACTGCCGCGCGTACGTTCCGAAGCGGAACGGGCGACGGAAGAATGATCTTCGGCGTCTTCGGATTCCGGGCCGGGCGGGTGTCTGCGCCGTAGGCCGAACGTTCATAACGCTGAGCTGGAGGAGCCTCTTCCCGCTCGACAAACAGATCCGGCATCGTGATCGCGACGAAACGCGCCAGGATCTCTTCCTTGCTCATTTCGGCGACGGCCGTTTTCCATTCATCCCCGATCAGTTCGAGCGCACGGGTCGTGTTCTGCTCGCCCTGGAACTTCGTCAAAGAAGCCGCGACTTTCTTTTTCGCGATCTCTTTGCGGGTCGGCACCTTGCCTTCGTTGATCCGGCTCTTGGTCGCGCGCTCAATGCGTGCGAGCAGACCGCGTTGGCTCGGCGTCACAAGGCTCATGGCAAAACCCGTCTTACCGCTACGGGCGGTCCGGCCAATGCGATGGACGTAACTATCGAGCTCCTTCGGAACCGAGTAGTTGATCACGTGGGTGACGTCTTTCACGTCCAAGCCGCGCGAAGCGACGTCGGTGCAGATGAGGAGGTTCACGCGCTTGTCGCGGAAAGCCTGCATCGTGCGCTCACGCTGCTTTTGGTCCTTGTCGCCGTGGAGGCAATCCACGAGGAAGCCTTTTTGCGAGAGGAACTCGGAGAGGTCCGCGACGAGGGATTTGGTCTGACAGAAAACGAGACCGTAGAAGTCCTCGGCGGCTTCGATCAGCTTGCAAAGCACTTCCGGTTTATTGGATTCGTGCGTGATGTAATAGAGCTGCTCGACACCCGTCGAGAGCATCTCGGTGCGATTGACCTGCACTTGCTTCGGATCACGAAGGTAATCATCCGCGACGCGGCGAACTTCGCGGCTCATCGTCGCCGAGAACAGCCAGATCTGGCTCTTCTCGCGAGGCGCGGCGTCCAAGATCTTTTGGAGATCGTCCTTAAAGCCCATCGAGATCATCTCGTCGGCTTCATCCAAGATCAGCGTCTGAAGTGAGCCGAGCTTGAGCATCCCGCGATCAATGTGATCGACTACGCGACCGGGAGTTCCCACCACGATCGGCGCGCCCCGGCGCAGACCCTGGAGCTGCTCGGCGTAGCCGGTCCCGCCGTAAACGGCGAGGGATTGAACGCCCAGGTATTTACCCAGGAGATTGATTTGGCCGGAGACCTGGAGCGCAAGCTCGCGGGTCGGGCAAAGGATGAGCGCTTGCACGGCGCGGTTACGGGGATCGAGGCGCTCGAGCATCGGAATGCTGAAGGCAGCCGTCTTGCCCGTGCCGGTACC
>JBEIOW010000162.1:0-5331 GCA_040377385.1 Bacteriovoracaceae bacterium
ACCCGAGCATTCGGGTGGCTCACAAGTACGCGCCGTCGAGCTCCTGAGCCAAGCGCAAGTGAAGGCGCCGTCCTTCGCCGAGAACACCGCCCTGCTCGCCGAGGCGCTCATGGATGGTGGCGATGCCGAGAAGTCGCGCGCCCGCCAGCTGCTCAAAGAACTCACGGGCAAAGGCAAAGGCGACTTCGAATCGAGCCGTGAGCCCGAGACGATGATTCAACTCGCCAAAGCGAAGTCGTTGCTCACCGAAATTTAGTTTCTGGTCCAATCGACCTGCATAAAGAGCCCGTTCCCTCGTGGAACGGGCTCTTTTCGCGTCATTTACATGACTCGTTCTTTTTGGGCGCGATGGGCTCATCATGGAATGACCATGCAACTGATGCTTTCAACCCTCCTCCTCCTTGGAGTCGGCGCACTGTTCGCCCCCCTTCTTCAATTCGGACTCCTTCCCTCCGCTCACGCCGAGGATGAGGTCACAAAAAAAACTCCAGCCGTCATCGGCACTATCGCGACGCCGAGCCTCACCCCGGAAGAGGCAGAGAAGCTCAAGCGCGATCTAGACAACCTCCAAAACGCCCGGAAGAAACAACAGCAGTACCTCGACGATCTCGAAAAGGAGCCGTGATGAATAAATTCCTACTGCCTCTAGTCGCCTGGCTGAGCCTTTCTCCCGTCTCACTGCTTGCTGGGGAGCAAGACATCGTGACCGTCACTTCGGACACGATCAAAGGAGAGCTGATTCTCAAGCTGCAACTCGATGAGAATCACACGATTCAAGAGATCTTTTACCGCCTGCCAGACGCGACCGAGGATTCCAGATTCTCGATCGCCGATCTCGATCAGGGCATCGTCGTCATGCGCAGAAGCGGACGAGATGTCGTAAAGCTCGTTTCATCGACGTTTGAACCCGCAAGCGGGGGTGCGATCACGGTGGTCTATCTTCACAACGGACTCAGCAATACCTACCGTCGGTACGAGATCGAACTCGATCGCTCGGGTGAGGCTTGGACGGCGTCGGTCAACGAAACCGCAGGTCGGCGCGATTTCACGCGCATGCACATGAAGGCCAAGAAAATCCTCGGACAGATCGTCGGCATCGACAAGATTACGGTGCAGTAGATTTAAGAAGCCCTTTTACGGAACTTCTCACCGAACAGACGCGCCAGCTCGCGGGCGATTTCGTTGATCGATGTGCGATCTCGCGAGGAAAGATTCTTGCCGCGCTCAACCAGCACTCTCAGCCAGCCAGAACAAGGCGCATTCTCCTGAACCACGATGGGAAAAAGCAAAGCCCGCTCCCCTTCGCTCGCGTGCCCGCGCACCGCGCGCGCGGAAATTTCCTGACGTGAATTCAGCCAGCTCACCTCTCGGACGGAAAGCTCGGCGCGCAAGTGCTCAACGAGCCACTCCCGGACCGAGCGCTTGGACTCGGATCGCGCCAGGCGATCGCTCATCTGCACGAGAACCGAGAGGGCGTTGACCCCGGTAGGACGTTCCGTGACTTCTCGTACCGCGCGCTGGGAGGCTTGATCGGTCTCTTGACCATCCAGCCCCTGAATGCGGATGAGATCAGAGGCCGAGTCGCGTGATTGTTCCGGCAAGATGCGAATCGCGTTCCGGTTCGAAGCGTTCACTGTGGCCTCACTCATGAGGGCCTTGATGCTCTGACGTAGCTCCTCAAGGTCCTTGAGATTGCGACGGGCAAGGTCGGAGTCGGCGGCTATGACCGCTTCCTCGGTCTCCAACATCTGAACCTTCGCACCCTGGCGCTGCCCGTCCGAGAAATAGGCGAGATCTGGCCTCGGCGAGAGGAATCTCCACTTTCCCGTCGACGAAAGGAAACTTGGACACTGCCCACGGAAAATCCAGCCCGTGCGCTTCTCCTGCGGAAAACGCTCCATGACCTCTTCACCGTGGATCGAGCCGAAGAACCGCCAGACAAACGCGCGCTGCTCCTTCTTCTGCCCACTCAATTCGTCGTAAAGCACCCACTCACCGAGATCGGGATGAGGCCCTTCGGCGTCGAACGCCAGATTCAGACCCGAGCGACGAAACTTGGCGCGCCGACCGGTCAACCAGAGATCCTGTGCGAGTTCGCACGGCTGCCCTTCGGGCGCCGGCCCTCGCGGCGCCGACTCCGCCAAGGGGCGCAAGAGGGAAAGGTGCGTGCGGAGCTTACGAATAAAGGCGTAGTCAGCCATGCTCTCCGCCAAGACTTCATGGGCTCCGAAGCTCATAAAGCTCTTAGCGAGGCGTCGATCGTCGAATCGACTGACGATCAAAACGCGAATTTCCGGGCCGTGTTGGATTTCCTCAACATTCGAACGAAGCGCGAGCGTCGCCGCGATAATCTCCTCCTTGGCGCTCGCTTGGATGACGATCAATACCGGCGTGCTTGTGGCGATCGCGTCTCGGATAGACTGATCAGCGCTCGAGGACTCACTGACCGAAAGACACGCGTCTCGCGCGAGGATCGCACGCGCACGTGTGATCAAGGGGCTAGGAGGACCCCCCAGAGCAAATACCAGCCGAACTGGAGCCGCGGAGTGGTCAGGCAACAGCGGCCTCCGATTCGCCGAGCTTCTCGGCTTTACTCACGCCAATCATCTGCGCGACCGCCTCGGCCATCTCCGGGGCGAAAGCGTTCGAATCACAAATGCGGCGGATCGCCTCGGACGGGCTCAGCTTCAATCCTCCCCGACGACCACTCATGTAATCGTCCATCTGATCAGCAACCGATAGGATCGAAGCCATTTCGTCGATTTCGAACGAGACCAGTCCCTTGGGGTAGCCGGTACCGTCGTGCCGCTCGTGGTGCTGCTCAATCAGAATTCGCATGCTGGGAGTCAACGGCACCCCGCGCTCATCGAGAAGATCGAGCGTCTCCGCGACATGGCCCCGCAGCGCCTCCTCCTCTTCTTCGGAGAGCTGATCCCAATCTTTGCTGACGATCTCCTGATCCACCCGCAGTAGCCCAAGATCGTGCACGGAAGACGCCATCGAGAGCTCCGCGAGACTATAGGCATCGGAGTGTCCGAGTCCCATCGCGAAGATCACGGCCAGCGAAGCGCTCACTCCTGAATGCTCCGGTACCATGACTTTGATCAGGGAGATGGCATCGTAGATCTCTCGCGATTGGTGAGTGGACGCGGCCACCCGAACCACGTCTTCAGCGAATTCCTGACAGCGCAGCAGAACAGCCTTCAATCCATCGGCGTCATCGGCTCGAATGCCTTCGAGCAATCCCGCCACATCCCGAGCGACCTTGCTGAGTAGCGCGCTTCGCTCGGAATCGGACAGTTCTACGGACTCAACAATATTTATGGCTTCGACCGCAAGCTCGCTCCGCGGCTTCAGGACTTGGTCAATTGGCAGAACCGCGGCGGGAGGCGCAGTCGGAGTGGGTGTCGGTACTGGAGCCGATGCGTCGCCATCCGGAATGCCTGCGGCCGGAGCTGAGTCTTCTCCCTGCTGGCCACTCTCGCGAAGGTAGAGGTTCCAATCATCGAGGAACTCTACCGGACACCAAAAGTCCGTCAGTCCATTGCGCACGTAGAGCGCGAGCTGTGCGAGACTGATCGGCTCCCCTGCCTCGAATCTCAGCAGGAGTCGGTCGTTGCGTTCCAGGTAGATGAAAAGCGGGAAATTTCTGGGCCGATCCGCAGCGGCTTCGAGCTGCCCTAGCGGCATGCGAAAGAACGTCTCGGGCGAGAATTGCAGACGAGGCGCCGTCATGACGCCTTCCTGCCCTTGAGTTCTTCGCGCAGGCGCGCGATCTCGTCCCCGCACGCGGTGAGCTTGCGGGCCATTTCCGTCTCCCGCTCCTTAGCGGAGGCCAGGCGCCCTTTGAGCGTTTCCACTTCCTTCTGAAGTGCGGACTCCGCGCGCGCTTGAGCATCTTCAGAGACCTTGGTGAGGAGGTCCCGATTCTCTTTCTGCAGGACCTTTTCGCGAGCGATCGTTTTTTGCAGCTGCTCGCCAAGGGTTCCGATTTGCTGCTTATAGCGGTCGTTCAAGCCTTGGAGCTCGTCGACCTTTTTCTGCAACGTGATGGTTTCTAAGTTGGGCTTAGCGGCTTTCGACTCAGGCGCAGGTTCCGCGACCGCTTCCGCGGGAATCGCGGTCTCGCCCTTCACCGGCAGAGCCTGGAAGTTACGGTAGACGAATTTCTTGGCCCGCTCGCGATCGGCGGAAGCATTGATGGAGGCGATGCGCTTGGGCTCGAATAGCTCCCACCCATTCAGACTCTTTTCGGTCCGACCCGTCTGAGCTTGGGCATCGAGACGGATGAGAATCTCCACTTCTTGCGAAGCAGGATAGAGCCGAAGCCACAAACCGTCCGCAAAACGGGCGGCGACATTGACGGGAAAGGGAACACTCGGCCAGTCCGAAGCGAAGACCTCGGGCGAGACGGTGTACCGTATCGAGAATGCCAAACCATTCGGAGTGCCGCCGGCTTGCAAGTGCGGCGCGCGAGGCGATGTCTGGCCGACCTCCAGCGTATCCAAGCCGGCCGCGAACAGACTTGAGACCGCAAGCCGAGATCGCGCGGACAGGGCCCGGCTGGGGGCTTTGCTTTTTTCAAGATGACTCCAGAAGCGGTCGATCTTCGCACCGATATCTTTCACTGAAGCGATGCGGTCGTTGAAGATTTCCGCGCCTTCCTCGAGCAGTGCGCTGACCCCAGGCTGATTGCCGTAGACGAAGATGCGCAAGTCCGACGCTGTTCGGAGTGAGAACGTGCCCACGACCGGAAGTGGCGTATCGCTCACCTCCCCCAGGAAACCGATGCGGAGTTTTTCATCGGGCGACAAGAGCGCCATCGCAGGATGCCGAGCCCAATCCTGAGGCACGATCAGCCAGACCAGCTCACCCGCAGCGAGCCCCGCGGACTTCCGGAGCGCGCTTAAACCCTCCGGCGCCACATCCACCGCACGCACCTCAACGCGGAGCCCGGCCGTGGCGATGGCCGTTTGGGCCGCCGCTTCAATGGACTTCAGAACACAAATGATGCGGGTAGACTCCGGTGACAGGGACACTTCCCTTCTCATCGGTCACGGGCGGGAATTATTTGAATGGGCATTCTGCCCCGCCTGGCTGGGCTAAGCCCTGAAAGAAGCTGGGGAAGTTTGAGCGGATGGACCGGCTCGAAAACGAAAAAGGGGGAACGGCTTTCGCCATTCCCCCTCTTCGAAAAACCCTTAGAAGTCCGGGTGTGCCGGCCAGACTTCCAAGGAACCCCGGGAAGTTTCCTTCCCTCTCTACCCCTAACCCTGAGCGCCGGTCCGGCCCCTAACCCTTTGTCCTTACCGGACCGTCGCTACACCCCCC
>JBEIOW010000400.1:0-2859 GCA_040377385.1 Bacteriovoracaceae bacterium
GACAGCCTTTCCACGAGGGCTGGCCGGCTCAGTTCCGTCCAAGCAATGTAACGGCTTCCAAGCCAAAGGGACACCCTCTAACGGGTGGTTATTGAGAAAAGATTCACAAGTCGGCGCGGCTTCGGTTCGGTTCCTGGGCGAAGGGCTATGAAGAAACGGCGCTCACGATCGTGAGCGACCGCTATTCCCGCCCCGAGACCACGCCCCGTGGACTGGCCGGTCCGCAGCTGGCGCTTGGCCAAACCTTGGGTCAAAAACCGAGCAAACGGTAGTCAAGTCGAGCCCCCGGCGTTATACCGGGGGCATGACTCAACCCATTCGGATCGCCATCAACGGCTTCGGTCGCATCGGTCGCGTGGTCACCCGCGCCGCTCTTCAAAACCCAGACATCGAGATCGTCGGAATCAATGATCTCTCACCGCCAGAAACCATGGCGCACCTCCTGAAGTACGACTCCGTGCACGGCACGCTCAGTGAGGACGTCCGCATCGAAGGCAAGAACCTCAAGATCGGCAACCGCACGATCGCGCTGACCTCCGAGAAGGATCCGACCAAACTTCCGTGGGCGCAGGTCGGCGCGCAATTCGTGCACGAGTGCACTGGGGTGTTTACCGATCGCGAGAAGGCGGCGACGCACCTTCAAGCGGGCGCCAAGCGCGTGATCATTTCCGCGCCCTCGAAGGACGCCGACGCCACCCTTTGCATGGGCGTGAATGAAAACACCTACGACCCCTCCAAGCACCAGATCGTCTCCAACGCTTCTTGCACCACGAACTGCCTCGCGCCGCTCGTGAAGGTCTTGGACGACTCGTTCGGCATCGTGCGCGGCACGATGATGACCGTGCATTCCTACACCAACGACCAAAACATCCTGGATCTCGCGCACAAGGATCTGCGCCGCGCTCGCGCCGCTGCGCTCTCGATGATCCCCACGACGACCGGCGCCGCCAAAGCGGTCGGCCTCGTGCTGCCTCACCTCAAAGGCAAGATCGACGGACTCTCCATTCGCGTTCCGACGCCGAACGTATCGGTGGTCGACTTCACCGCCGAGCTCAAGCAAACGACCACGAAGGACGCGATCAACGCGGCTTTCCGTTCCGCCTCGACTGGCGCGATGAAAGGGATCCTCGCCGTCTCCGACGCTCCCTTGGTGTCGTGCGACTTCAACGGCAACCCGCATAGCTCAATCATCGATAGCGATTGCACGTCTGTGCTCGATGGCAACTTCATCAAGGTGCTCTCCTGGTACGACAACGAGAGCGGCTTCTCGCACCGGATGATCGACCTGACTCGCCACATGGCCAAGAAAGGTCTCTGAGATGGCGGAAGCGAGTCGTCCCACAAATCCGATGAACCGGTCGCTCAAAAGCATCCGGGATCTCGAGCTGAATGGTCGGGCCGTACTCATGCGGCTGGACTTCAACGTTCCGCTCACGGATCCCGATGCGGAAGGGCATCGCGAAATCACGGACGACTCCCGCATCCGCGAAGCATTGCCTACGATTCGCTACGCGATCGAAAAAGGAGCTAAGGTCATCCTCTGCTCCCACCTCGGACGTCCCGATGGCCGGCCCGACCCAAAATTCTCGCTTGAGCCAGTCGCGGTCCATCTCGCCAAAGAACTCGGCCAAGAGGTGACGCTGGCCGACGACTGCGTGGGAGACGGCATCGAGATGATGGCGCGCTCACTCAAGAAGGGCCAAGTCCTCCTCCTCGAGAACCTCCGCTTCCACGCCGAAGAAGAGAAAAACGACCTCGTCTTCAGCCAGAAACTCGCGCGCCTCGGCGACGTGTACGTCACCGACGCCTTCGGCACCGCTCACCGCAAACACGCGTCGACTTACGGCGTGCCCGCGATCATGCCGCAAAAGGCGATGGGGCTGCTCATCGAGAAAGAGCTCACCTATCTCGCCAAGCTCCTCGATCAGACGCCGAAACCGTTCTACGCGCTGCTCGGTGGCTCGAAAGTTTCCGATAAGATTCAAACCATCGAAAAGCTCCTGAACAAAGTCGATGGCCTCGCGATTGGCGGCGCCATGGCGCACGCGTTCTGGAAGGTCGAAGGCAAGACGATTCCGACCGGCGCGAAGATGCCGAAGGACGAGGACGTGAAAGCGGCACGCGAGATCCTCAAAGGCGCAGGCGCACGCGAGATCCCGGTCCTCACGCCGCTCGATACGATCGAAGGATTCGATATCGGTCCCAAAACGATCGAGGCGTTCTCGAAGTTTCTCGCGCCGGCACGCGCGATCTTCTGGAATGGGCCGCTCGGTTGGTTCGAAAAACCGGACTACGCCAAAGGAACGTTCGCGCTCGCGGAAGCGATCGGCGGATTGAAGGCGATGAAGTTCGTCGGCGGCGGTGACACCGTTTCTGCCGTTCAAGCTTCGGGTTTTGCCGATCAATTCGACCACCTCTCTACCGGTGGCGGCGCGGTCCTTGAGTTTATTGAGCAGGGCACGCTCCCCGGAATCGAGATTCTCCGAGTGGGGCGGCAACCCCAGAGCGCCTACCTCGAACCCGGGAACGAAGAATGAATCCCACGCGCGGAATCCTTGTCGCCGGCAACTGGAAGATGAACCACGCCCCCGCGGGCACCCACGCTTTCTTCCAAGATCTCCACGCGCACATGGATCCCGCCGTTCGCGCGGCGCTTGGCCTGCAGCTCCGAGGCGCCCTTTTCGTTCCCGCGATCAGCCTGGCCACTGGACTCGAAGGCCGCGGCTCCCTGCCGCTCTTCATCGGCGCCCAAAACGTCCATTGGGAAAAGGCGGGAGCCTTCACGGGAGAAATTTCCGGCCCGATGCTGACCGAGCTGGGCGTAAGCTGGGCACTCGTAGGCCATTCGGAACGCCGCCA
>JBEIOW010000296.1:0-3728 GCA_040377385.1 Bacteriovoracaceae bacterium
CCGCTCCGGCCGCCGAACCTGCGGGCCGCCCCGCTGCAGCGCCGGCCGCTCGGTTCCGTCGCTCGCGCCTGACGAATGATCAATCCGAGTCGCTCGCGGATCGTCGCCGGCTGCTCCTGACCACCGGTGAGGACCGCACGGTCGATCTCGACTTCCAAGCCAATGGCGGCGCCAATGGCATCATCATCGGCAATCCCCAGGTGGTTGCCACGGATCTCGTCCGTCTCGGCGAGCGTCGGCAACTCGTCTTCAAGCCGCTTAAAGGCGGCGAAACCACCGTGACCGTTCGCGACGAAGACGGAACGATTCGGCTGATCTTCACCGTCGTCGTGACGGGTAATAATCTGCTTCGCCGCGCGAGTGAGATTCGCGATCTCCTGCGCGACATCGAAGGCGTGGAAATCCGAATCGTCGGCCAAAAAATCATCGTCGACGGTGAGCTGCTCGTGCCTGCGGATTACGCCCGGATTCTCGGCGTGGTGGGTGACAAGAGTTTTGCGGACGTGGTGCTCAATCTGACAACTCTGTCGCCGATCGCGCTCAAGGTGCTGTCGGACCGGATCCGGCAGGATATTCAGGTTTTTGCTCCGAAAGTCGACGTGCGGATCGTAAACGGAATGCTTTTCCTGGAAGGCTCCACGGATTCCAAGGAGAAGGGCCTTCGCGCGGAGTCACTCGCTAAGCTTTATCTGCCGGAAGCGGTCCCGGGCAATCCCGTGATCTCGCGCGACCCAAGTGCGAAGGTGATCGGCGGACGTCAGATGGTCCACAACTTCATCGTCGTCGACGCGCCTCCGCCTAAGAAAGCGGAGAAGCTGGTCCGGGTGACGGTTCACTTCGTCGAGCTCGCTAAGGATTACAACAAGGTCTTTGGCTTCAAGTGGGAGCCTGGATTCACGGCGGATCCCCAGATCAGCTTTGGCGCGGATCCGACGACGGGCGCGCTCGGTTCGAGTGGGACTTCCTTCTCGGCGACGATTTCGAGTCTCTTTCCAAAGCTCAAGAGCGCTCAGGACGCTGGGTTTGCCCGCGTGCTGAAGACGGGTACGCTCATCGTGCGTAGCGGCCAGGCGGCCAAACTCACGGAGACGACTGATTTCCCGTACACGCGCATGGGCGCGAACGGGCAGGCGATCGGCGATAAAGAGCGAGTTGGGCTCGAGGTCGCGGTGACGCCGAGAATCTTAGGTCAGAGCGAGGACATCGAGCTCGACCTCGACATGAACCAGTCCAATGTCGTGGGCGAGACGGCGTCCGGACAAGCCCCGACGACCTCCAATCACACGATCAAGACCAAGATCTACGTGAAGTCGACCGAGAGCGCGGCTGTTGCCGGCGTCACCGGTCAGAACGTGAAGACCGGGTTCAATAAATCTGACCCGCAACCCGGCAGCTTCTCCGGCAAGACCGACCCGCTCTTCACGCTCAAGCACACTAAGAACTACAACAAGTCGAAGAGCCAGTTTGTGATCTTCGTGACCCCGCAGATCGTCGAGAACGCTTCCGAAGGCACCCAAGACCTGAAGAAGAACTTCCGCGTAAAGGTGAATTGAGATGGCGGGACACGTAATCGCGGTCATCGGCGGAAAAGGCGGGGTCGGCAAGAGCGTCTTCGCGGCGAACCTCGCCCTGGCTTGGATGCAGAACTATAAGCAGCGCCCGCTGATCGTCGATCTGGACCTCAACAGCCTCGGCGACCAAAACCTCATCCTTAACCAGAACCCGCCGAAGTCGATCGTCGAAATTTCGAAGCTTCAGGGGCCGATGGACGCGAAGACTTTGCAGCCGTTCATCGCGAACGCGCCGCAGGGGTTTAGCCTCGTCTCGGCACCGAGAGATGCCATCTTGGCGCGTGATCTCGACATTGATGGATTGGGTAAGTTCTTCAAGGCCGTCACGTCCATGTTTCCGGTCGTCGTCGTTGACTGCTGCTCCGGCACGGAGCCGCACGCGCTGAAGGCGCTCGAGTTCGCTACCGTGATCTTCGTGGTCACCACGGCGGACGTTATTGTCGTCAACCAGACTAAGCGCGTCCTTGGCAAGATCCAAGAACTGCTCTTCCCGAACGAGATGGTTCAGGTCGTGTTGAACCGTTATTCGCAGTCCAGTTTGATCAATCCACAGCTGATTCAGAAGAATTTGAACCGCGCGATCTTCGCCGCCATCCCGGAGGATGCCGCCGGATGCGACAGCGCGCTGGCGAAGAGCGTTCCGGTCGTGCTCGCCGCACCGAACGCGCCGATCTCGCGTGCCTATAACGATTTGGTCCGACGAATCCAGCAGGTCAACCTTTTCGAGACGCTCGCGCGTCTGAAGAAGCCGACCGGCGTCGTCGCCAAGATGCAGAGCCAGGCAGCGGCCCTGGATCTGCCCAAAGATGGTGCGTCCAATTTGCAACGGAGCGTTTCCGCACCGATTGACGCCTGGACCGCGATGAAGCTCCGGATCCATAAGGCGCTCGTCGAGCAAATGGATCTGAAAAAGACGAGCACGGATACGAGCGATCCCAAGCAGCGCGCAATCTTGCGCGAGAAGACTCAAAAAGCAGTCCTCGATATTCTCTCCAAAGAAGATGCCGACGGACTTCTTTCCACCCGCGAGCACAAAGCGCAGATGGTGAAGGAAGTCCTGGATGAGGCTCTAGGACTCGGGCCTCTGGAAGACTTGCTCGCCGACGATAGCGTGACCGAGATCATGGTCAATGCTCGTGATCAAATCTACATTGAGCGCGCGGGTAAGCCGCAGCTTTCGAAGGTCACCTTCTCGAGCGAGCAGCAGATGATGACGGTGGTCGAACGGATTGTGACGCCGCTCGGCCGTCGCGTGGATGAGAAGGTGCCTTACGTCGACGCCCGTTTGGCCGACGGATCGCGGGTGCACATCATCATCCCACCGCTGGCTCTCCGCGGACCGACGATCACGATTCGGAAGTTCCCGAAGAAGCGGATCCTCGTACAGGATCTGGTTCAGTTTGGTTCGATGACCGAGGAGATCGGTGATTTTCTCCGGGCATGCGTCGAGGCGAAGCTTAACGTCGTCGTCTCCGGCGGCACCGGCTCCGGTAAGACCACGCTGCTCAACGTTCTTTCCAATTTCATCCCGGCTACCGAGCGCATCATCACGGTCGAGGACTCGGCCGAACTCCAGCTTGGCCAGGATCACGTGGTTCGGCTCGAAACTCGCCCCAAGAACATCGAGGGTGAAGGCGAGGTCTCGATCCGCGATCTCATCAAGAGCTGTCTCCGGATGCGTCCTGACCGTATCGTCGTCGGCGAGTGCCGAAGCGGTGAGGCGCTCGACATGCTCCAGGCGATGAACACGGGCCACTCCGGCTCCCTCACGACGCTTCACTCAAATAATCCGCGCGAATGTCTGGGCCGTCTTGAGACGCTTGTCATGATGTCGGGTTTGAATCTCCCTTCCAAAGCGATCAAGGAAAACATCGCGTCGGCCGTGAACTTGATCATCCAGCAGACTCGGATGAGCGATGGCTCGCGGAAAATCACCCACATCACCGAGGTGACCGGCATGCAGGGCGACGTGATCAGCCTGCAGGACATCTTCGTCTTCCGTCAGGAAGGCATGGACAAGAAACGCAAGGTCATCGGCCGCTTCGTGCCGACGGGATTCATCCCGAAGTTCGTCGAGGACATGGAAGCCAAGGGGATGAAGATCTCGCGTGGCCTCTTCTCGGTGAAGTAGTTCTGAGCTGGGGAAAGGGGGGTTCG
>JBEIOW010000123.1:0-6291 GCA_040377385.1 Bacteriovoracaceae bacterium
CCTTCAAATTTCTTGATCTTTAGATCGCCGACTTCCACTTTATAGACGGCATTGAGGAGCTTTCGGTAAAGCGTGTCGATGACGAGCGTGCTCTTTCCGCTTCCGGAGATCCCAGTGACGCAAGTGAAGACACCTAGCGGAAAATCAACCGTGACCCCTTTTAGATTGTTCTGAGTCGCGCCAGTGATTCGCAGCGACCGGTCCTTACTCCAAGCGCGACGAACTTTCGGGACAGAGATCTCTTCGTCTCCCCGAAGGTACT
This sequence comes from Bacteriovoracaceae bacterium, assembly GCA_040377385.1. Classification (GTDB taxonomy): domain Bacteria; phylum Bdellovibrionota; class UBA1018; order UBA1018; family UBA1018; genus JBEIOW01. The sequence continues at coordinate 263 of JBEIOW010000123.1, forward strand.
TACCCGTGATGCTGTCTTTGCTTTTCAGGATCTCCGACAAAGGCCCCGAGGCCATGACCGTGCCGCCTTCAGCTCCGGCTCCCGGACCAATATCAACGATCCAGTCGGCCCGCTCCATGGTGTCCTGGTCATGTTCAACAACGATGACGGTATTACCGAGGTCGCGTAGACGCTCCAGTGTAGAGATCAGCTTTTCGTTGTCTCGCTGGTGGAGGCCGATACTGGGTTCATCCAGGACATAGATGACACCCACGAGTGAGCTACCAATTTGGGTGGCGAGTCGAATTCGCTGCGCCTCTCCGCCGGAGAGCGTATTCGCAGGGCGACTCAAGCTGAGGTAGCCGACGCCCACCTCATTGAGAAAAGCTAGGCGTTCATGAATTTCTTTTAAGATACGTTCGGCGATCTTCTTCTCGCGATCAGTCAGAGGCACGTCGGAGAAAAACCGCGCTAGCTCCTGGATCGAGTTCCCACAGATCTCCGCGATATTCTTTCCTTGAATCCGGTAATAGAGGCTCTCCTTGCGAAGGCGATCGCCCCGGCATTCTGGGCAAGGGTGTGAATCAGGGGTGATCTCCTCGCGATACCGAGGAAGATCATCCTTGGGAGAGGAATCCTTCTCCTCTTCTTGTTGGCCCGAGTAGAGTGGATTGATACCCAGACCATCACAGCGGGGGCAGGCGCCCATTGGACTATTGAAAGAAAAAGTTCGAGGCTCAGGCGGTGGGTAGCTCACGCCACAGTCGATGCAGGCAAACTTCTCAGACATCAGCGTTTCTTGGGCTTCGCCATTCGCGGTGGCCTGTGACTGAAGAAGAAGCTGACCTTCGCCGAGCTTCAGAGCGAGCTCGACGGATTCGCTGATGCGCGCCGCCAATTGCCCGCGGTCACCTTTGATAATCAGTCGATCGACGAAGACGTCAATGTCGTGCTTCTTGTTCTTGTCCAGGGCGATGTCTTGAGAGAGGTCAAGAATCTCGCCATCAATTCGCACGCGCACGAATCCACGCAAGCGGAGCTGCGCTAACTCCTTCTGGTATTCGCCCTTTCGACCACGAATAATCGGGGCAAGGACACCCACCCTTGCATTTTCTGGGAGCGAAAGAATCTGATCGCTAATCTGTTGCGGGGATTGAGAACGAATGGGCTTTCCACACTTCCAGCAAAACGGCTTCGCGATTCGCGCGTAGAGGAGGCGAAGGTGGTCATAGATCTCCGTCGTCGTTCCTACGGTCGAACGGGGATTGTAACTGGTGGTTCGCTGCTCAATCGATATCGTCGGGCTTAGGCCTTCAATGAGATCGATGTCAGGTTTTTCGAGCTGTTCAAGAAATTGGCGAGCGTAGGCGGAAAGACTCTCCACATAGCGGCGCTGACCTTCCGCATAAATCGTATCGAACGCGAGAGAAGACTTACCCGATCCTGAAGGGCCCGTGATGACTACCAACTTATCGCGGGGGATCGTAACGTTGATGTTCTTCAGGTTGTGAACGCGAGCGCCCTTGACGACGATCGCTTCGTCGTTCTGCATACTAGTGTCCGCTCGAGCGAGGGTCGATCGCCGGATGGCCAATAGCGGCAGCCGCCTCTTTAAGGCCGGCTTCCATAAACGCGCGGATCTCATTGAGGCGCCGATCGCTTACTGCCTCGTAGCGCATCACCAGGACGGGCTGAGTATTGGAAGCGCGCAAAAGGCCCCAACCGTCTTCAAAATCGATCCTTACACCGTCGATATCCGTCACCTTTTGGCCCGGACGGAGAATTTCTTTGGCACGCTCGACTAGTTTGAATTTCAAATCTTCTTGGCAATCGATCCGAATCTCCGGAGTAGCGACAACCTTTGGAAGGTCGGAGAGAAGGGATGATAGAGGACCATTGTGCGCTGATGCGATCTCATAAACGCGCATTGCTGCGTAAATCGCGTCGTCGAACCCGAAATAGCGATCGGCGAAGAAAATATGGCCAGACATTTCCCCAGCAAGCGCGGCCTTGGATTCTTTCATCTTTGATTTAATGAGAGAATGGCCAGTTTTCCACATGATCGGCTTACCGCCCTTCGCCGCGATATCTTGATAGAGGCGGTGACTGGATTTAACTTCCGAGATGATCGTTGCTCCTGGATTCTCTTTGAGAACAGCGCGCGAAAAAAGAACCATGAGTTCGTCGCCGAATATAACGCGGCCATTTTCGTCGACCATCCCGATTCGATCGCTGTCCCCGTCAAATCCAACGCCAAAAGCGGCACCGACTTCGCGAACTTTTGCGATCATCGTTTTCAGGTTTTCGGGAACCGTTGGATCAGGGTGATGGTTGGGGAACGTGCCGTCTAACTCACAGAAAAGTGGATAGACCTCCGCACCGAGGCGTTTAAATAACTCGGGCGCAATATTGCCAGCGGTTCCATTCCCCGCATCGAGCACGATCTTCATAGGTCGAACCGGACGCGCTGCTTTGACCAGGTGATCAATGTAGGCCGGAATGATCGCGAAATCACGAACCGTGCCCTTCTTCGCAGCGTCTGGCGTAGGGCTCTTCTGCTCACGCTCCATGATAGTGCGAAGCTCTTGGATTTGATGACCATGGATAGTGTCCTTGCCCACACAGATCTTAAATCCGTTGTAGTCCGAAGGATTATGGGAACCGGTCACCATAATCGCGCCATCGGTTTCGAGATGGAAGACGCTGAAATAGGTCAGTGGCGTGGCGCAGACCCCGAGCCGAATCACATCAACGCCACTCGACACCAGTCCTTGGATCAGCGCTTCAGCGTACGATTCTCCCGACAGCCGGCAGTCACGCCCAACACTGATGAGCGGCCGGGTCCTTGCGCCGCCCATAGGCTGGTTTCGGATAAAGAGAGCGTAAGTTTTTCCGAGGGCGTGAGCGAATTCCGGGGAAAGGTCTTTTCCTGCGATTCCACGGATGTCGTACTCTCGGAAAATTGAGGGGGGGATCGCGAAAGCCATCTAGAGAACTCCTTATGAAGGGATTTTCGACCGTCTACTGAGCCTTGTAGCGAGACGGAGCGCAGACTGGAAGCTCGAGGGGTCGGCTAAACCTTTTCCGGCGATATCAAAGCCGGTTCCATGGTCGACGGATGTGCGAATCCAAGGAAGACCTAAAGTTACATTCACCGTTTTAGGGAAATCAAGGAGCTTAACCGGGATCAGTCCTTGATCATGGTACATGCAGACGATGGCGTCCCAGCGGCGTGCTGGTTTTGCAAGATGGTGTTGTGCAAACAAAGTGTCCGCAGGAAATGGGCCATCAATGAGAGCGAGGCCTGACCATTTTTTGGCAGAACGCACGATAGCGGGTCGAATCGTCTTTTTCTCTTCCTCGCCAAAGAGACCATTCTCACCGGCATGTGGATTTAATCCCGTGACGGCGATTCGTGGCCTTTTAATCCCCCACTGCAACCGCAACGACTCCAAAGTCTGATCAATACAACGCTCGATCTTTTCTTTGGTCAGTTTTTTACTAATGTCTCGCAATGCAATGTGGGTGGTGACGAGAGCGACCCTGAGCTGTTCGTTCGCGAGCATCATCGTCACTTTGTTCTGTCCGGCTAGACTTGCCAGGAACTCAGTGTGACCAGGATAGGGATAACCTCCAAGCTGGAGTCGCTCTTTACTGATCGGGCCAGTGACGAGCGCCGCAGCTTGGCCATTTTTTACGCACGAGACGGCGTGTTCAATTGACCAACCGGACTGAAATCCGGGAAGAAGGCGACGACCGGGCGCGGTCTCTGGTGCCGCCAGAAGCCAAACCGCGGCGGGATTTGCCCGAATCCTCCGAGCGAGATCGGGATCAAGGAGATCATTGGAAGTGAGCTGCTCAATGCGTGCTCTAAGTCGACGAAACGGAAGCTCCGCTCCTACGCAAAAGAACGAGACTTGATTGGAAGGGTCCCAGCGCCGCCGGTAACGAACAGATTTCCAAACGATCTCTGGTCCGATGCCGTCAGGATCCCCAGGCGTCACCGCCAGAGGCGGTAGTCGCGTCATGGCTTCGCTTTCGTCCCGGCGACGTAAATGACCGCATCTTGTCGCTGACGCTCAAGCCAGAGTGTAATTTGTCTTTGGTACTCGTCTGCGGCGAGCTGACCGCGAATCTCTTCTTTCATGCGTACGAGCCGAAGGTCCTCACCAGCAACAATCTCGACGAGTTGAACGATGAAGTAACCCTCTTTAGGAGAGCCAAAAATCTCCCCTACTTCACCCGCACGGAGTTTGCGAACCTGTGCGCGGATCAAGGGGTTCATTTGCTCCTCGGAGAGCACACCCAAGTCACCCCCGCCGTCGGCATTCGGGCCATCGGAGAATCTTTTCGCGACTTCCGTGAAGGATTCGCCCTTACGAATTGCAGCTAAGGCGAGACCTGCCGCAGAACGCGCGCCGGCCGCGTTCTTGTAATCCTTCAGCGAGACATGAATGAGACGAACGCGGAAGTTCCGAGAGGGTTCGACGGTCTTACTGTATTTATTGACGTAGAAATTTCGGATGTCGTCATCCGAGATGGTGACCTTGGTGCGGATCTCGCGGTCGATTAGACTGCGCTTGGCGATACCGACTCGGATCAAGTCGAAGTAATCCTCAAACGTATAGCCTTGGGTCCGGAGAGTTGAACGTAAAGCGTTCCGGTCGATCCGATTGTTCGAAAGAATCGACCCAATCTCCTGGTCGACTTCACTGTCGGTTGCGGGGAATGCCTGGAGGATGATTTTCTCATCGACTAAAAACTGTGCGATCTCACTGTCGCTGATCTTCTCGCCCTTTGCTGAGAGCGGAGTGCCTTGAAAAAGGGGGTCCAGCTGAGCACGGAGTCGAGCAGTTCGGCGGAAGTCCCTAAGGTCGGAGAGGAGGATCAGTTTTCCATTTACCGAGGCCTCGATTCGATCGATGACGCGGTCCTCTGCAAGAGCGACAGAGCCCACCCATACGGAGCCGAACAATAGGCCGGAGCCAGCGAGAAGAGCTCGATAAATCAGGGGAATACGCATCCCCCCCTTTTTGACAGGTTGGGGGCTGAATCGCAAGAACGGAGGCGCTTATTCCTTGATCAGATCGTTCTTGATATTGACCTTCGCCTGGGCGCGCAACTGGGTCATATAGCGCTCAAAGATGTCATTACGCTTCTCGTCGAAGAGCATGCGCTTCACTTGGCCGCGGTCCACTTCCGACCAAGGGCGGACGGCAGTGAGCTTGATGACGTGGTAGCCAAACTGAGTCCGAACGATCCCCGTCGTCTGGCCGACTTTGATGCTCCGGGCGGCTGAGTAGTAGGCGGGATCAAGCTTGTCCTTGAATTGATAGTCGATATCCCCGCCCATCGGAGCGGCTGTACCCTCGGAGAAACGCTGAGCGACTTCAGCGAAACTCAGTTTTCCAGGCTTGATCTGCTCATTGTAGATCTTCTGAATCTTATTCAGAGCTTCTTGTTGTTGAGCGGGAGTCGCATCCGCACGTAGAGCGACGAAGATGTGGCTCGTACGGATCTCGGGGTTGTTTCCGTAGAACTCCTGCGCGTCGGAGTCTGCGGTCTTGATCCCGTCGAAATCCTTACTCAGACGTTTGTCGAGAAGCGCATGATAGAGCACGGTATTCATCCGATCGATGACCTCCGGATCTTTATCGAGTCCGAGGCGTTTCGCTTCTTGGATGCCCAGCTCTCTTTTGATGAGGTCATCCAGAACGCCCTTTTTCGTAGGCGCCTTGAACTGGAAGAACTTCATGTTCTCTCGGTACTTCTTATTGAAGTCCTCGAGGGAAATGACGGAGTTGTTCACTTTCGCCAGTTCCGTGGCCGCGTGGGCCGACGTGAATAGAAGCAGACCGATACCTACCGTGGTGAAGATCCTCATGGGTAAAGGGTAACACCCCCAATAAAGAATTCACCTGCGATCTTCGCGTCGCTTCACCGTGTCGCGGGACCGCTGAGTTCTTCAAAAATCTTCTCGAGTGAAAATAGCAGTTCTCGGAGATTGAGCGTCGGAAGTTTGACGACAAGGCGCGAATCTTGGCTGAGAG
>JBEIOW010000183.1:0-5099 GCA_040377385.1 Bacteriovoracaceae bacterium
GCGCTTTTCTTGAACGAGCTAGCTCATCGGCGTTTGGCTGGGCCGCTTGGTTTCTTGATTGAGATGCTCGCGGCGATTCCGAGCGTGGTCTACGGAGTCTGGGGCATTTTCATTCTTGCTCCCATATTGCGGGAATCCCTCCAGCCTTGGCTCGGGAAGCACTTTGGTTTCCTGCCCTTGTTTACCGGCCCTCCTTTCGGAGTGGGGATGCTCACGGCCGGTATCATTCTCGCCATCATGATCACGCCGACGATCACGGCGATCGCGCGCGAGGTTTTCCGCTCAATCCCCAACAGCTACCGCGAAGCCGCGCTCGGCCTGGGCGCCACGCGGTGGGAAATGATCTATCTCTCGGTCTTGAAGACAGCGGTGCCAGGCCTAGTGGGCGCGGTGATCCTGGGTTTGGGCCGCGCGCTCGGTGAGACGATGGCTGTGACGATGGTGATCGGCAACCGCGCGGACATCTCGGCCTCGCTCTTCGCTCCGGCGCAGACCATGGCGAGCGTGATCGCAAACGAGTATCCCGAAGCGTCAGAGCCCCTTCATCTCGCCGCTCTTTCCGCCATCGGTCTGTCGTTGTTTCTCGTCTCGATTGTCGTTAATAGCATCGCGCGGATTGTGATCTGGAGATTTGCAGAGAAAGGAGCGACGAGATGAATCCCGTTCTTCGTCTTCGCTCGAGCGGGGATCCTCTAGCCATTCGCGATTTCCGCCGTCGCTGGGTCAACTTGTTGATGGTAACGGTTCTTTTCACGGCGGCGCTCGTGGCGATCGTTCCTCTTTTCAATATTTTCCTCTACGTTCTGCGTCAAGGATTGCCAGCGATGGGGTGGGACTTTCTCACTCAGCTTCCGAAGCCGGTTGGTGAGGCGGGCGGAGGCATGGCCAATGCGCTCGCAGGGACTGCCGTATTGGTAGTCCTTGCCGCTGCGGCTGGGGTGCCGATCGGTGTCGGCACAGGCATTTATTTGTCTGAATATGGCCGTGGAAAATTCCCGGCCACCCTCCGATTCGCGGTCGACTTGATGACGAGCATCCCCTCGATCATCGTCGGGCTCTTTGTCTACGTCGTGCTCGTCGTGCCGATGAAGAGCTTCTCGGCCTACGCGGGTGGGGCGGCGCTCGCGATCATCATGATTCCGACGGTGGCGCGGACGACGGAAGAGCTCCTGAAGCTGGTCCCCAACCACATCAGAGAGGCTGGCCTCGCACTCGGTATTCCGCGCTGGAAAGTGACGCTGAGAATTGTTTTGCGGGGTTCGCTTGGGGGAATCATGACGGGGATCATGTTGGCCGTCGCGCGCACGGCGGGTGAAACGGCGCCTCTGCTCCTCACCTCGCTGAACAACCGATTCTGGGCGAATTCGCTATCGGAACCGATCTCTTCGCTTCCGGTGCAGATTTATAGTTATTCTATCAGCCCTTTCGAGGAGTGGCACCAGCAGGCATGGGCCGCGGCATTGCTGCTCGTGGGCTTCGTATTCGTTCTCAACCTATTGACTCGTCTCGTACTTCGGAGACAACCTGCGGGAAGGGATTAAAGGTAGCTATGACAACCACCGCTCCAGTCGCTTCCCCGATCCTCGAGACGCGCAAGCTCAATGCTTGGTTCGGCGATATGCATGCCGTAAAAGACATCGAGCTCTCGGTCGCACCCAATACCGTCATGGCGCTGATCGGGCCCTCCGGTTGCGGTAAGTCGACGTTCATTCGCTGCATCAATCGGCTGCACGAGGAAATCCCCGGCGCGCGCGTTCAGGGTGAGATTATTCTCGGCGGAGAAAACATCTATGCGCGCGGGATGGACCCGGTTGTCGTGCGCCGCAAGATCGGCATGGTCTTCCAAAAACCGAACCCATTTCCGGCGCTAAGCATTTTCGATAATGTGGCCGCGGGACTTCGCCTGGCTGGTGTTCGAAAGCGGAGCGTGCTCGAAGAAACTGTCGAAAACTCCCTCCGCCAGGCGGCGCTCTGGGGCGAGGTAAAGGATAAACTCAAGGCGCAGGGCACGAGTCTTTCCGGTGGCCAGCAGCAGCGTCTTTGTATCGCGCGCGCTTTGGCGGTGAGCCCGCCGATCCTCCTGATGGACGAGCCGACGAGTGCGCTCGACCCCATTTCGACGGCGCGGATTGAAGAGCTGGTTGTGGAGCTCAAGAAAGACGTCACCGTCGTCATGGTCACGCACAATATGCAGCAAGCGGCGCGGATTTCTGATCGAACCGCATTCTTCCTGCTCGGTGATATGGTTGAGTGCGACGAGACCTCGAAGATTTTCACGAACCCGCAAGATAAACGTACTGAACAGTATATTACCGGCCGGTTCGGCTGAGAGGGCGGAAACGGGAGCTATGGATCGCCATATTGACGTTGAATTGCAGCGGGTAAAGCAACGTGTCGTCCTGATGGGCGGATACGTCGAGCAGGCTTTGGAAGAGGCGATTGGCGCGCTCATCAACCGCCAGCCACAAAGGTTCGACAAGGTCGAGGAGATTGAGCACAAGATCAATCAAGCCCACATCGAAGTCGACGAAGAGTGCTTGAAAATTCTTGCGACGCAAACCCCCCTCGCCAAGGATTTGCGGATGATCGTCTCGATCATCAAGATCAACACGGATCTTGAGCGCATGGGAGACCAGGCGATCAACATTTCCCACAACGGCAGACACTACCTCTCCGAACCCGCACTCAAGCCGCTCATTGATCTTCCGCGCATGGCCGAAGAGGTTCGATTCATGGTGCGCGAGGCACTTGATTCGCTCGTCATGCAGGATGTAGACAAAGCACGCGAGGTTCTTCGCCGCGACGATATTGTCGATTCGTTTAAGAACCAGATTTTCCGTGAGCTCGTGACCTATATGATCGGCGATCCCCGCACCATCGAGCGCGCGCTGAATCTCATTTTGATCGCGCGCAATTTGGAGCGCCTCGGTGATCACGCGACGAACATCGCTGAGGATGTCATTTTCGTCTGTACCGGCGAAGACATCCGACACGGCGGCAAAGACGCAAATCGGGACGAGCCGAAGAAATAAATCCTTCGTATCTCGCTAAGGAGTTCAAAATGACCGCAGCTGCTCCCAAAGGCAGGATCCTCGTAGTCGAAGATGAGCAGGACATTCGGGACCTCATGGTCCTGCACCTGCATCGCGAAGGGTTTCATGTAGAAGAGGCCGACGGTGGGGAGAAGGCCACGCAGATGCTGGCGGCATCCAAGTACTCGCTCGCGATCTTCGATTGGATGCTGCCGGGGATGAGCGGTCTTGAGCTCACTCAAGCCGTTCGCCAGCAACAAGGTGCAGCGCTCCCGATCCTGATGGTGACCGCTAAAGCGGAGCCGGATGATATCGTGGCGGGGCTTGAAGCGGGCGCGGACGATTACATCACTAAGCCTTTTGAGCTACCGGTCTTTCTGGCTCGCGTGAGGGCTCTTTTACGGCGCACGGATCAAACCCAAGCCTCTAACTCGACGCACGAGCTGCTCCTCGGTGATCTTCGCATTGATCTGGATGCTCATGAAGTCTCTTGTGCCGGACAATTGGTTGAACTCACTCCGTCTGAGTTCAAGCTCGTGACCGCGCTTGGGCAGAACCAAGGTAAAGTCCTGACCCGCGCGCGCCTCATCGATCTGATTCAAGGGATCGGTGTCGCGGTTGTGGATCGCACCGTTGATACGCATGTTTTCGGCTTAAGGAAGAAGCTGGGGACATGCGGGGACATGATCGAAACCGTACGCGGCGTCGGTTATCGGATTCGGGGATAATTTCCCCGTCCTGATCGGCTCTGGTAGACTCGCGCCGTGATCGACTCCACGCTCCTTCCTAAAGTTTTTCCCCGCCGTCTTTTCTGGCGTTTTATCCTTATCCAATCCTTGGCGCTCACCATCAGTCTCGCGTTCTTGGGTTTGGGTGCATGGCGAATTTTCGCCGCCGTCTTGCTCTTCGCGGTCATTTCTCTCTCGACGGCTTGGAGAATTTTTTCCCCGCTCACGCGCCTGATGGGCCGCTTGATCGAAGGGAGAGGCGAGCTTTTGCCTGGAGACCCACAGGAACTGGCACGGTCCGGTGATTCCGGGTGGGAAGAGCTCGAGCGATCGTTGAACCGGATTCGCGATGACCTTCAAGGACGCACGGAGGCTTTAGAGAAAGAGCGCGAAGAGTTTCAAGTGCTCATGGGAAGCATTCCGGACGCGATCGTCGCCGTGGATCTGGAACATCGTGTTCTCTTCTACAATTCTCGATTTGCGCTTTTGTTCAAAGCCAAGGCGGTCGACCTCAAGGAATCCACCTTGGAAGAAGTGTTCCGATCCCCCGAAGTTCTCGAGGCATTCCAGTCGACACTCATCGCGAAGCAGTCCACGCATGCTGAATTCAGTGCCAAGCCTAAGAACGAATCGTCTCAGCGAGTTTTCTCGCTTTCGGTGACTCCGCTCCGCGATGAAAAGGGCCAAGTCTACGGTGCGGTTGGGGTATTTCATGACGTTACTGAACTCAAGAAAGCGGAGCGAGTCCGGATCGATTTCGTGGCGAACGTTTCTCACGAATTACGGACCCCACTCACGGCGATCAAGGGTTTCGGCGATACACTGATCGAGGACGCCCAGCGCGGCGACTACTCCATGACGGGGAAGCATCTCGAGGCAGTGAGTCGCAACGTAGATCGTCTGATGGCGCTCGTGGAAGATCTGCTCGACCTTTCCTCGCTGGAGAGTGGCCTCGAGTTGGAGCGCGCGAGAGTAAGTGCCCGTGAACTTACGGAGCGCGTTGTTTTGCAGTTGGAATCCAAGCGCGCCGCAAAAAACTTGGCGATCGAAACTGAATATACAACCGAATGGGTTTTTGGTGAGGCGAGGCGTATTGAGCAGGTTCTCGTCAATCTCATCGATAACGCACTCAAGTATGTCCCTACTGGCGGAACGGTACGCATCGTTTGGGAGGAGTCGGGTGCCTGGGTTTTGCTGCGCGTAATTGACAATGGCCCGGGTGTGCCGCCAGAATCGCTCGAACGGCTATTTGAGCGGTTCTATCGCGTGGATAAAGCACGGTCTCGCGAGATTGGCGGAACGGGTCTAGGTTTGGCGATCGTCAAACATATCGTTCAAC
>JBEIOW010000167.1:0-5254 GCA_040377385.1 Bacteriovoracaceae bacterium
GATAGATCGAGCGTACCGACTCACGCATCTCCGGAAACCTTTCAAACGCCACCGAAACTTCTTGATTCGAGATCCACCCTCGCGCGCCGGAGAAGCTCGTCCCATCCGAGTGACCCGAAAAGGCGACGGTCGTTACGTTTCTATTCTTCCGCTTGAGCTCGGCAAGGAAGTCCTCGAGCTTGCCCTGCTGAAGCGTTTGGTCGCCAGTCGGATAGATCACGAGATCCTGACCACGCTGGGCCACCACCGAACGCAAGACCCGCAATTCTTCCACGTCACGGTTGACGGCGAAGAAGAGGAATACGTCCTTTTCCTTGGCGTGGACGGGAAGCGAGGCGAGACCTAGCGTTAAGACGATCCCTCCGAGAAACAGGCGACGCATCGTGCTCATGACGAAGTCCCCTTCACGAGCGCCTGGAACTTTTTAAGCTTCTCCGAAGGGATCGCCGGATACTTCTTTTGAAGTTCTTCCAGCGTGTCCCACTCCGCCTTCTTGAAGAGAAGATCACGGTCGAGCTGATCCATCTTCGACGTCTCTTTTTTCAAGCCGGCCTGCTCGATGAACTGATCGCGCATCTTGACGGAGGGAAGCTCCGACGGGAGCCCGCCCGTGGGCGCGGCCCGAACCGTCAGATGCGGACCCTGGACCTGCTCGGGCTGGACACTTGGATCCAGGAGATCGACGTAGACTCGATCTGGTTCCGCGAACGCGAGAACGGAGACTAGGAGTGAGGCGAGGACTAGAGCTCTCTGAATTTTCCCTTTCATTCTCGATCTCCTACATGTGTCGCCGCTGACCCAATTACCTTATTAAAACGCTCTAATATACTCATAGAGGTAGGGTCCTCACTGCTGTACGTATCAGGGAGTATTATGCGTTTCGCACTCATCCTCTGTACCTGTTCTGTTCTTCTCGCCAGCATCACCGTGCTGACTTGATCCTTCATCTCGCCGGCCCTTGCTCATCCGGGACGAGATCCATTGCCGGATCCGGGGCTTCTTCGCGCGCACCAGACACCGCTGCTGCCTTCGCATCGTAGTAGATGTAGTAGAGGCTTCCCTCTTTCAGCCGCGTAATGATGGATTGGTAATACCGACGATCAACCGCGGGGCAACCGAGCGAACGCCCGAGTCGCGGCTGGGTACGCGCGATCTCGTCGGAGACATAATCCGATCCGTGCACGACGATGCGCCGAACGTAGGCGTTCGAATTCGTCGATTCCAAACCATGCAAGTTCATCGATAGACCATTGCTACCTGTGTAGAGCGTCCCGGTGAGGTAAAAGCCGATCGAGCTTTTGTTGGTCTCCGGCACGTTCGAGAACATCGTCGCAAAATCGTTGCCGGAGTTTTTACCATGGGCGACGAGGTAGCGCTCGATGGCGCCCGTGTTCATGTCGATGAGATGCATTCGCTTTGTCCGCGAAGACGCATTGAAATCGATAATCGTCAGGTACCGCTTGTTCTTGATGATGCTCTGGTTGGCCTCGTAGAACGCGTACGCGTTGCGAACGGCGTCCTCGGGCATCTCGTTGCGCGGATCGAGCAATCGACTAAGGAACGTGTCCGGGGCTTCACCGGCAAACGTTGGCGCGAAGTCATCTGTCGGGTTGGCGGCGCTCTCCGGAGCCGGCATCCCCTCGCATCCCGAGACGACGAGGGCAAAAAAGAATAGAAAAGCAGAAGTCCGTTTCTTCAAGGATTCCATCCGTGGAGTCCTCCTTTATTCTAAAGGTTTTTGGCTATCCTCAGCGAGAGAGCTCCTCCAGGATCCGTTTCCGGTCCTCGGCGTTCGGAACCGTCTGATTGAAATTGCCCGCTTCCGCCATCTTGCCACCTGGGGACAGTGTTTCGCGAAGGCGCTGCTTCCAGGTTTTGCCGTTTCCAGCATCCATATTGAGCCAGTCCGTGCGGTACATAATGTCGTTCATGGGCGGAAACGGCGGCAGAGTACCAACGGCCCCGTGGTGACAGCCTGCGCAGTTTGCCATCATATTGGGAATGTTTACCGAAGCAGGCGGGGCGCTTTGGTTCTCATCGGAAACCTCTTCGGGACGCGACGTGGGCTTCTCTTCGGAAGGACAGGCGGCGATCACATCGTTTTCGCTGATGCCAGAAAGCGAGTTCGCGAGCTCGGGCGATTTTTTAACGGCGACGTTCGTACCAACGACTCCTTTGAGTTGCCTCCAGTTCGCCTTCACCAGCGCTCGGCATTTTTCCGGGCTAAGGCTCATCGGGATCAGCGCAATATTCACCGGCGTCAGCGCCGGCGATACCGCGGCATTACAAACCCTCATCCAAAGAGCACCCAAAGCGACGGCTGCCTGAAAGTTCTCGTCCGACGGCAGACAGTCATTCGGAAGCTTCATGCGCTGACCACGCGACGGATCAGCGATGATCGCGGCGTAGTCTTTTCCGGGTTCGTTGTGCAAATACACAATCGTCCCGTCTGCGCGGAAGGACGGGTAATACGAGTTGCCTTTGACGTTGTTCGAAACGCGCGTGATCTCTTTCGAATTGAGATCGTAAGTGTAGATATTGAGCCGAGATTCATATCGCGGAGACATGAACCAGTCACCGTTCGTTGCCCCTCCCTCATCAACGTGGAACGCGACTTTATTGTTCTCGCGATTGAACTCCATTTTCCCGGTGGGCATCCCTAGGTCGACCAGCAGAGAGCAGCTCTCGGGATTGTTCGGATTGATGGAGAAAATTTTCGTCGTTCCCGTGCTGAGGTCATAGGCACTGATCTTAAACCCGTCTTTAGAGATCATCGGGAGCTTGAAGTTCGGCGCGGCCTGACCATCTATCGTCTTACAAAGCACGCCATCCGCGGCAACCGCGAAGGACTCGGTGCCTTTAGCGCCGCTAACGCGGATATCCTTATACTTGAATCCGTTTACCGCTGGATTCATGTCCGTAATCACGCGGTAGTTCTTCTCCGCGTTCGATGAATTCAATAGACCGATGGACTGATAGGGTCCCTGTTGAGTGCTTCGAAACTTAGAGGGCGACGACGGATTCCCCTCGCTACTATCGGCATCGTAAAATTCCACCCCGGGCAACGTGATGTACTCGCCGTCCGGAGTAGGGACGGGATCGATATTCCCCGGAAGGACCTGGGTCGCTCCGGTTGAGAGATTGAGAGCCACGTTGTTGTTGCCAAGCTTGAAATAGAGCCGGTTTCTTGTCGTGAGCATGTTCGCTTTTGCGAAATACATCGGCGTCCCTTTAAAGGAGACCTTTCTTGCCGCCGTATTGTCCTCTAGCTGACAATATTCAGGTGGCGCCGCGTAGGCCGCGAGCGGATCCACGACGGTCGATGCGTTCAAAAGCACCCAGGACAAAAAAGATGCGCCCATCATTTCAGCTGACCTCGAATGAATTTCACGTAATCGCTCGCGCTGGAGAGCCCTGGAATCATCGGTCCGACGAATTTACCGCGCGAGACGACGAGCACCGAAGGGTAGTGAAGCTTGAGATGACGGAAATCGAGTTCGACGGACTGGAACCTACGCAGACTTGCCGGCGAGCGGCTGAAGGATTTCGGGAGCGCCTTGCTTGCGTCCGACACATTGGATTCTGGATCCAACACCGTGATCAGATTGAATTTCAGTTTCTTGGCGGCCGCCTGAATCTCCTTGAGCCCTTGAATGGATAGCGGCATCTGCGGTGACCAAGCGTAAATCAGCGTATTGGGGTGCTTCTTGATCGCGCGCGCGAGGTCGTCGTCGGTAAAGAAATCTCCGGACCTCGCCGAGATGACCGCCGGCCCATCGCTGATCCCAGCAAGTGGAAGACAGTCCCGTCCCCAGGTCACCTGAAGTACGGAATTCGCGTGAATCAGCGAAGCGCTCACATTTTTCTTCGCGTCGATTTTGAGTTCAGACCATTTTCCGATTTGGTTGGTCGGCGCGTAGAAGACCCTGCGGCCATCCATCGTATCGAGGGAGTGCATCCACGTCGGCTGGGTCTTCCAGTTCCGAAGCGTCTCACCGATCTGCTTGGCGCAGGTCACGCTCTTCAAAATTTCATTGATGTGCGGTTGGGCCGCTTTCGCGGGACCGGCCGATCGAGAATCGGCGGTAGCAAGAGTCGTCGCCATGCCTGCGCAGATCACCGCCCAGCTGATGCCTGATGCTACAAAACCTACGGAAGCCGAACCGAAGTACCGGCTTCCTTGCCTGAAAACGAGCCTCATGCTCTCACCCCTCCACACCTGATTATTCTGAGCCCAAAGCAGGGATAAAAAAAGCAGGAAAAACAAACACCTATGCACCCCTCACACTTCGACAGTGCCATGGAGCTGACGTTTGCTTTTTGACAATGACCGAGCCATTTAGTATACAAACGAAGTTTAACCAGGCGCGCAGCCGCGCCTAAAGCTACCGGGACTTATGGGAAAACCATCCGCCTTCTACCAACTGATTGTTTCCTTATGCGGAGTCATTCTTCTGCCGGCGTCGTTGGCGATGGCCGCCGCTCAAGAGAAATACCCCGCGATGGAAGGCGAGGAAGCGCGCACGCGCCCCATTTACCGTGGCGAAAACTTCGGTGATCTCGCCGATCAGGTCGACTCTCCCGCGCGACGGACGAGGAGTGAAGACATCCCGGTTCCGCCCACGTCCCACCAAGTTCTCCAGGTTCCTGCTCCGTCGCCCGCGAAGGCCGCTGAGAATAATCGATCGCCTGCGCCAGTGGTCGCGCCTCCCGTGACCGCAGCTCCTTCGTCCACTCGCGCTGCTAAAGTCACTCAACGTGAAGACACTCGCAGAAACATCCGGACTCCGGCAAAACCGGCCCCTGCGAAGACCGCGGCTCGCGTGGCTCCCTCTCCAAAAGCAGCTATTTCTCGTGGATTTGAAACGGTGCCCGACCCTCAGCGTGATTCGATCGCGCAGCGCCTAGAGCTCGTCGAGCGCCTGATACGGGACCACGGACGCGCTTACGACTACCGGGTCATGACTGTGGCTCAGCTCGAAAAAACGCTGGCGGAACTCGATGCGAAGGTCGAGGCCGACCCACTGGCCGTCACGGCGGAAACCGCCATGGCCCCACTGCGGGCGGAAATCCCTCCTATGCCCGAACTTCGCGCTGCAGCTCCCCGTCCGGATGCCCTCCGCGATCGGATGGAAAGCCGCCTGCGCATCCGGGATGAAATTCGCAATGAGCCAGCCGCCCCGATCCCGGCTCCGATTTCTCCCGATGCCGTCGACGCGGAATGGGATTTCTAGACCCATCCGATTACAGTAAC
>JBEIOW010000415.1:0-2766 GCA_040377385.1 Bacteriovoracaceae bacterium
CCTTTTGCATCAACGCCGTGGTCTTTGATCCGAACCCAACCGAAGGCGGCGACGCAGGGACCTGGCAGACCTTCCGAGTTCTGTTTGGTACCGGCTCTGGTCCAAAAAACGTGACCGTGAAGCGGATCAGCAAGTCGCTCATCTCGCTCCAGTTCAATACCTACGTCAATGACGCGAGCACGGAGCCCTACCGCACGATTCACAAGAAAGTGATCGCCAACTTCAGCGTCACGGCTGACGGCCAAATCAGCAAGGTCGCGACCGTGAAGACGTTCGACATCGCGAACTGAATTCAAACCTGAAAAAGAAGCCCCCGCTTCGCGCGAGCGAGGCGGGGGCTTTTGCATTTCGATAGGGCCATGTTCACCCCGAGAGAACGCTTTCAGTCAGCGGAATCCACTCAGGCGTAGCGCCATGTAACGCAATGAGTCATCGTAAGACCTATCGATCCTGAGCTTTTTACCCACTAAGAAAGGTCATTTGATTATGAAAACCCTCTCTCTCGCCCTGCTCTCTACTATTGTTCTCTCCAGCACCGCCTTCGCCGGCAACACTGTCGAAAAAGTGAAGGCCCTTTCGAACGACAGCGTCTCAATGGGCCTCATCGAAGGAACCCAGTCCGTGTACGACGCCGGCAACGGCACCGACGATGCCAACGTCAACGTCATCACGACCTACTGTGGCGGCGCCGCGGCGCCTCTTTGCATCAGTGCCGTGGTCTTTGATCCAAGCCCAAGCGAAGGAGACGGCGGAACCTGGGAAACTTTCAAGATCCTGCCGGGCACCGGTTCTGCGCCATCGAAGCTGAGCGTTAAGCGCCTGAGCAAATCGCTGATCTCGCTCCAGTTCGAAACCTCCAGCACGGATTACGAGACGGAGTCGACCCCGTTGCGCCGCGAGAAAGTCATCGCCAACTTCACCGTCTCGGCGGACGGCCAGATTGGAAAAGTAGCGACCGTCAAACGGTACAGCCTCTCGAACTAATCTCAGTTCATAAATGAAGGCCCCGCTTCGCTTGTGCGAAGCGGGGCCTTTTCATTTCTAGGTAAGACTCATCCGACTGCCGTCAGCGATAAGCGCGGCGGAACTCGTCCACGTGATGCGCCTGAATATGGCCACGGCGCGAGCACATCAGGTTATCGAGATCGATCTGATAGTTGATCATCACACGCTCCGTGGGATCAAAGAACTCGATGTAGCAGTCGGGGAACCCGAGTACGTGGCCGAACTCATGCCGGATCGTCCAGCGCACGGAGTATTCCTGGATCGAGCGGTTGGCGTCCATCGTGATGATGGCGCCGCCAAGGCCGTTTACGTGAGGGGTCGCGCCCGCTTCAAAGATCACGCGTGGGAGATTCCGACCGCTTGCCGAATACTTGAGCCGGAGCTGGAAATCGCTTCCGAAGCGCCACTCGTCTTCGATGTTCTCCGTGAGCCAGCTTTGGATCTCCGCCGTCTCCGCCTGCAGGAACTCTTGCTGGAAAGCGGTTTTCGCGGAATCGGTCCACTTGCCGTCGGGTCGTGGATTTTGCACTCGGAAAAAAGCGTCGTAGCGCTGCTTTCCGGTAGTCACGAAGCGCTGGTAAAATGCGAGCGCTGAGCCCGAGGAAGCGGCCTCCTGCTGCAAAGTCGTCAAACAGCGGTCCTTCGCGACGCCGCCGTTATGGCAAATCCCCGCGAGCCAATCCGAAAGCTTCGCGCGCTTCTCCGCCGTGAGCGAAGTCCAACCGCGAAGCGACTTCTCGAGCTCGGGCTCGCGGCTGAGAAAGTAATAGCCGCGGATATCGTCGCGCGACCGCGCCGCGTACGAGGAGAGATAAGGGACCTGCAAGAGCCAACGGCTTGCGTGTTCATAGCTCCGCACCGCCAAGCGCATTTGCGTGATGAAGGCCTCATCGTCCAAAGGTGCCGTGGCGGGCAAGGCACTCGTGGCTTCGAGCACGGAGCGGATGGCGGCGGGCATCGCCGCCTTCATCGTCGTCCAGCGCTCAAGTACGATCTCTTGGTTCGAGCGGCTCGGCTGATCGATCGGAATTCCACCCGTGCTTTGGGGGTTGGTGAGTTCGAGCTGCTGTCCGGCGGGACGGGCACGATTGATCGTCTCGACCCATTCGATGGCGCGCTTACCGAAATTCAACACGGGCTGCAGCGGATCGGCGCGTGAGAGATTCTTCTCCGTGCCCAGTCGCTGCATGAGCGCACGGTATTCGACCGCCGTCATCTCGAGGTCCATATGTGGCGGCTCCGCCGCCTTCTGCGCCGCGGAAACAGACTGTGCTGCCAAGAGTGAAGTGAAAATGAACGCGAGTGCCGCGCGATGGATACGGACCGAGGTTGAAGACATCAGCATGAGAATCCCCCTAATGGGGTAGGAGCTTTGACCGCGCACGCGCTCCGGGTCAAGACGGCGCGCGTCAGCGATGAATCGCGGCCAAAAGCATCTGTGAAATTTTCGAACCCAAACGATTCGGGTCTGCGCGCTCCGGAGTGCAGCGGGTATTGGGTACATGGATGAACGCAAAACCTGGTGATCCGGGTGCGCGGAACCAATGAGCCATCCAATACGCCGTATTGTTGCAAACATAGTTGCCCGCGGAGTTCGAAAAAATCACGCCGTTGCGTTCGCGGGTATCGAGCGCGCCCATCATGGCATCAACGGACAGACTCGGCGCGAGCACGGCCTCGCCCGTCGCTAGAATCGGCGAACCCTCGCGAAGCACGCCCGCGTTGTCGGCCATGCTCGTGTCATCCCGGTTCTCGTAACGC
>JBEIOW010000113.1:0-6581 GCA_040377385.1 Bacteriovoracaceae bacterium
CCCTGTGCGGAGGACGGGCAACAATGCTTCCCTATTTTTTGAGAGTTCACGAAAAAGTTCGAGTGCGAACGTCGGACTCCAAACAGAGATGAGTCGCAGGTCTGAACTCGCACAAAGGTAAGCGAGAGTGGCAAAGACCGAAGCTCCCAAGGTCGGTAATCGGGAGACGTCGGACGGCACCGCCATCACTTGACTCATCAGCCAGCGCTTCCATGACGGAAAGATCTCGGAGTCGTTGTAAGTGACGCCATGCTTACGAAGGTCGTCGGGCAACCAAGAGAGAGACCAATAGTGACGCCCTCCCTTGATACGAGGTTCCCAACGGGCCAGATCCGCCAACCAAGCGGAGGCCGCTAGGTCAAACTCGTTGAGCAGAGTCCGTGTGTAAGGGATCCATTTGCGTTCATCCGTGGATCCACTGGTTGGCTCGTAGCGCTGACAACTTTCCGTGATTTGCGGGAATCCAGGATCCGCGCGCTGGCGACGGATCCAAGGCTCGACTTCCGAATAAGACTGGATCGGTACGGATTCTGTGTAGCGCTCCGATAGCCAATTTTCCTCCAGTCCAAGCGACCTGCCATAGGCGGTGCTTGAGCCTTTCCGCAGATACTTTTGAAGCAGTGCTTCTTGCGTCGCGCGCGGCTGATCTAACGCGGCCAGGAATTTCTGGTGCGGGCCACCCTGAGAACGGTGCGAAACCTGATGGAGAAGACTACGAAAGACATTCATTCAGTTGAAGGGTCCTGGACTGCCCTTGGAGGAGGGCCCTCTTTCGGATACCTTGACCCAGGTTCTTATGAAAACGAAATGCGAGTCAAGAATCCTCACGGTCTCCCAGCTGACCCCTGAGCAGAAGACCGAAATGTTCCGCTTCTTCGCGGAATACTACGTCGACGTCACGTTGGATCGATTCCTCGAGGACTTGTCGGAAAAGTCGCACGTCCTTGAGTTTCGAGACGGCGCAGGCTTGGTCGGATTCAGCACGCTCTCCCTACGCTCACTGCCCCATCTGAGTCGCGGGCGCTTCTTGTTCTCGGGCGATACTGGTGTTCGTCGCGACTATTGGGGCTCAAAAATTCTCCAGGCCGAATTCACGCGCTTCATCATTCGCACCAAGCTGAGCGCACCCTTTCGTCCTCTTTACTGGATGTTGATCAGCAAGGGTTTCAAGACCTACTTGCTGATGAGGCGTAATTTCAGAAAAAGCTATCCAGACCCGAATGTAAAAACACCAGCGAGCTACCTAGCCCTGATCAACGGCTACTATCGCGAGAAATTCGGTGAAGCTTACGATCCCGTCAGCGGGCTGATTGAGTTTCCTCAATCGCATGGCGCCGTTCGCGGTCATCTCGCCGATCCAACTCCCGAGGCGATGGAGGATCCGGAAGTTCGATTCTTCATCGGAAGGAACCCACGCTACCGTGAAGGCGTAGAACTCGCGTGCGTTGCCGAAATCAGGATCAGCGACTTCTTCAAGCACGCGTTGAAGTACCTTGTCCTACCTATGATCCCCAAGTCAGTCCGATGGCCAGCGCGAGCCAAAAAGCATAAACCGTTACGCACACCCCTAGGGTCAGCCGATTGATCAATCGGAACTGAGCCGAATCGTCGGCGAAGTAGATCTTGTTCTGTCCCTCGCCCCGGGTCGTCATGAATAGCGCCGCAAATACCGCCTCCGCGATCATCGAGAAAGAGATCAGAACCGAATAGCCCACTGTCCATCCGAGAGCGGGAGAGGCCAAGATGGCTTCCCAGCCGATTTTGGCGCAAGCCCAAGCAAGCCCAGCTGCCATCAGAGTGCCATGCGCCAGATCGTGAAGGATTCCGTAAACCGGCGTCCAATTATAAAGTCGGTAGATCATCCAAAGCTCAATCGGCGCCCGAATCCACCAACTCGCCAGATGGGCGGCCAAGAGCGAGCGCATGGGGCCTTCGGTGGATGCATCAAACCAGAAGACAAACGGCACCAGGTACCAGCCAATGATCGCATTCGCGAGCCAGAAGGCCTTTGGCCAGGAAATCGCACCACCGACGATCGAACCGTCCGCGGTGCCACGATTCTGCTTCGCGCGGAAGCGAACCGCAAAAAGCACCATCGACGCCAACGCGAGCCAGGAGAGAATTCCGGGGAAGTTTTGCATAGGTGAGTTCTTATCTCTTGGAGACTAATTTCAAGTGAATCGGTTTCTGCGGAGAAAGCGTGAAACCCGGACGCGCGTCAGTTCGAAATCCTGGCTCGGCGAAACGGAAGCGACAACGCTGCAGAACTCGAGCGGGAATCAGCATCAGCTCCAACCAAGCAAGGTGTTTACCGACGCACTCTCTCGGACCCAATCCGAAGGGAAGATACGATCCTTCCGGAAGGGCCGACACCGGTCGGCGGGCGAATCTCTCTGGGCGATAGGACTCGGGCTCGGACCAAAAATCGGGATGGCGATGAGTTACCCAAGGGGAGAGCTGAACCAACTCGCCCGCGCGGATATTTGCGCCCATGACCTCATCCGGTTGAATCGCGTTGCGTGAAATGGTCGTTACCGACGGGCAGAGACGGAGCGACTCTTGTACACAATGTCGCAATCCGGAAAGCTCACGGACAGCCTGTGCATCGAGGTCAATCGGACCACCGTTCCGCTCAAGTTCGTCCGAAACGGATTGCAGCGATACTGGGTTCTGAAGCAAATGATAGATCGTCCACGTGAGGGCCACCGCTGTTGTCTCGTGACCGGCAAGCAAGAGAGTGATTGCGCGCTCACGAAGGACAGAATCGGTCTGAGCGCTCCTCTCCCCTCCTAATAGACGGTCCAGCACATCGGCCGGAACCTGCTTGCGTGGATTCATCCGTCGCTCATTCACGATTAGATCCATGAGTTCGGTGACGTGACGAACTGACTTTCGGATGGCGACGTTCGCTGGAGTTGGTACCCGAAGCGGAAGACGTACTGGAGAGACGATTCTTCGGATGAGCAGCCGAGAGGCGTTTTGCAAAGCTCCAGCCAACTCGTCGCTTTTCTCGCGAAGCTCAATTCCAAACATCAGATGGCCCGCTGCCCTTAACGCAACTCGGTTCATCTCCGCGCCCAGATCAAGATCTTCCCCCTGCGACCAGCCATCAATCATCTCATCGGTAAGCCGGAGCAAAGCACCGGAGTGCTCCGCCACCCGCGAAGCGTGAAACTCCGATCCGACCTGACGACGCTGCTCGCGCCACTCAGCGCCATCGCTGGAAAGCATGCCCCGTCCCAGAACCGCATCAAGCTGTCGATAGAGCCTGCTTTTAACGTAATTGTCGGCGTGGCTACTCAGCACTCTCGCCACGTGCTCAGGATGAAAAAGGAAAAGCGTAGGGCGAGGGATGGCCGTTCGAAACGCGTCGCCATGTTTACGGTGCGCGCCTTGGAGAGCGATGAGAAAATTTTTGCGGATTTCCGGCACCGCCCGAATCCACTCGCGTAGGCCAACGTCTGGAGTCATGACCAGACCGGACATCAAGCGTCCGGAGAAACGCGAGTCACGCGATGAACCCAACGAAAGAAGCCCTTCATTTGGTCATCCTGAGGCCCGAGCGCAAACGGCCGATAAGAATGATGGCCGATCGATTCGTTCTCAGCCACCAAGTACCCCTCCGTGAACCAACGACGAATCCCAAACCGGAGGGGTGATAAAAGGCGGTCGAGCGGTGCGATTCCCACCGGACGAATGAAAATCCGTCCCGTGACTTTGCAATTACCCGATTCAAGCGGCGTGATCATGAGCATGAAACGGCTATGCGCACGGGCGAAGATGCCCTCTACGACTACAAACACCCCGTGGTAGGTCGTCATCGAGATCCGGACCCGAGGTCCTACGAAAATTCTCAGCAAACGATCGAAGATCGAGTCGCCTACCACCAGGGACTCGTGCCGAGATCGACGCGAGTGGGGGGTTGGCTCGTCGATCGCCAGCTCACCCAGCAGCTGCCGATCATGAACATGCGCGATATGGCGCTCATCGAAGGCGTGCGAAGCCATCATGTACCAGGGACTCTGCACTTCGAATTCGAAATGCCCGCCCGCGATCAATCCTGCAGGGCTCTGCGCTTCAAAAAAGGGCAGGTCAAAAGCCGGCTGCTTCCCGTTATAGAAAAAGATCATCCCGTGTCGTTCGAGCGTCGGATACGCACGCTGCTGAGCGAATTTTGGGATCTCTTCTTGCCCCGGAATCTCGATGCAGGCGCCGTCCTGGCCGAAACGCCACCCGTGGTAAGGACACTCGATGCTGTCACCCTTGACGCAACCACCGGCAAGGTTCGCCCCGAGATGAGCGCAGTATGCGGAGATCACCGTGACTCGGCCTGATTCTCCGCGAAATGCAACCAACTCCTTGCCCAGCATCTTTCTGAAGATCGGCTTTTTCCCAAGGTCGCTGGAAAGACAGAAAGGATACCAAGAAGGCGGATACTGCGCATAATCCTGAGCGGCAGGTACATCGTACGCGAAGGAGCTGGGAGCAGAAGAAGCGGCAGTTCCTCGCGTCATCTCAGTTTGCGTTTCCATGAAGGTCGTCATTGATCAGGCCTCCGCGGTCTTTCCGGGAACGAAGTCCGGCGAGTTTCGAATCTGATGTTCATCGACCTCAACGTGGAAGGCGTCGTCCACGGCTGCAGGCGGCGGGGAGTCGACTGGCTTCGGACCTTTCCACATTTCTAGATAGATGCGTAGAAAGGAAGGTTGAGGAAACCTTGGATCGACATGCTCCGGCAGATACAGCCAGGGCATGCGCGGATGAATGTGGTGTACCTGGTGAAAATGGTAATTCAGGAAGATCCAGCGCGTGACCGGATTCACCTTGAGATTCCACGCCCCCGCGCGCACGTCGCGCGGAGTCCACGCGTGATCGGCATACTGCAGCGATCCCCACACCACACCGAATGTCCAAAAACAGGCGAAGGTCGGCCAGAAGGCGAGATCCAATACGAGCCAAAGACCCGCTTGAAACGCGACCGTCAGCAGCAGCTCAGCGCGAATTCGGTACTTGGCCGGATGATCCAAGAACGGAAGCATCATTGCGGCATCCGTGGACTTCTCTTTCTGGAACATCGGCAAGGTGAAGATTCGGAAGAACCAAGGGAAAACCAGATAAAGCATCCAGCCCACGGAGACCGAGAGCCAGTAGGGTCCGGTGAGGATCGAATAAAACTGGAGGTTCTTCAAAAACCGGTTATCCCCTGGATAATACATGTCAAAAATCTCGTGATCCGTGCGGTTCCGGAGATGATGACCCAGGTGACAGGTGCGCTGAAAACGCAGACCCGTCGGAAAGCACATCGCCACGAGCTGACCAAAAGACTCGTTGACCCAGTACCGTTTGGAGAGGATGCCGTGCACGGCCTCGTGCAAGAGCGCGAAAAGCGTATTTCCCACGGCAGCAAAAACTGCAATGCAGGCAATTTTTGCGGGCCAGCCTTCCAGGTGCGTCGCGCCCCAAAGAGCCGCAGCGTAGACGGCCACGCACGAGACGGAGAGCACGACGTTCAGTGCCGCCGGGGGATCTCGGCGAATAGGCGCTGGGACGGTGTATCCGTCGGGGAGCCTATTGCGGGCTGAGGGATTTTCTTGAGCGCGAGACGCGTTCATCCCCCTAAGCTTGTCTTAGGGAAGACGGCCCGTCAAACCCCGTCCTCATGACGCGGCTCAAGTAGTCCGCGAAGCAAGAATAGGTCTCCAGCCAGGATCGCGGCGACGGCGACCAGGAGTAGCCAGCCCAGGTCCCGGGTCGGTTCGAAGTAAGAAAAAAGCAAAAAGCACCCGCAGCCGAAAGACATCAAGGAGGTCATGACCGATGCTCCCCCCATTCGATCCACCCCGCGCAGTAACGCGGACTTACGCCGGCCCAGAATGAACTGGATAGCGTTATCCCCCGCAAGCCCATCGGCCATCGCCGCCACGATGCATGTGACGCTATTGACCTCTATCCCGCTCAAAACGATGACCAGGAGCACGAAGGCCGGGCCCCAAATACTCGATAAGATCGCGGCGCCGAGAACCTTCCATGGCAAGCCCCAGCCCAGCCAAACCAGCAGGCCCGAAACAAGAAAAAGGCTGAGTGCCAAGCTGCTGAAGAGCGTGCGCAGAAACGCCTGCGAGTAGTCCGCAAACGCGATCATGGGACCCCCGATGAAACATTCATTCGCAGGACAAAGGGTCTCGACCTCCGAGCGGAGCGCTGCTAGCTCCCGAGTATTTGTCGTCCGCAAGTAAACAATATCTCGATCCAGTGAACCCGATCGAAAACGTTCGGAGAACGCCGTCGTCTCAAAGTCACGGCGAACCAAATCACGCGCTAAAGTCGAAACGACCTCGCCCCGAACCCACTCCATGATCTGCTCTTCACTGAGTAGTCGCTCAACCGCAGGATCGCGCGATACGACGGCCCGAACACGATCGCGAAGCCCAGGAGATGCCGCTTCTTCGAACGCGAGATCAGCCGTCGCCATCCATCCTCGTGAATCCCGAAGATACTCCTGCGCCTGCCTCAGGGGATGATTCGCATCGAACATTCGAGCGGGATCCTGTTGGAGCGTGATCTTGCCCCCCAATAGAAAC
>JBEIOW010000385.1:0-2959 GCA_040377385.1 Bacteriovoracaceae bacterium
ATCGCCAATCCGTCAAAGACATCCGGCACGGTGACTCGACTCACAATCTGATTCCAGAGTGGGCGGGCGCGTCCGAACAGACGGTAGTAGTTCAGCAGCGTCGCGCGGTTCATCTGCGCGGGCAGGAACTGATCCTCGCGCCGACGCGACTCCTCGAGCAATCCCTGCGCCTCAGAAACTCTCGCCCAGTCTTCCTCACCGCTTCCGGAGAGCAGAACGACCGCACGGTTGTTGTAGGCGGCGGCGTTCTTCGAATCCAAGTCCACGGCACGGTCGTAAGCGATTCGGGCAAGCAATGGTTTTGCCTCGCCCCAGAGCAGATTTCCGTAATCCACCCAAGCGTCTGCGTCCTGAGCATTACGCGTCAGTCTCGAGCGTACTTTCTCCAGCGCGCCGGCTCGGCCCACTTCGCCACCGTCCGCAGGAACTCCCGCGAGGCGGAACTTTCCGCGATAGCCCTGCGCCCGGAACGGGTAATTCCCTTTCGGATTCTCGAGCTTCGCATCCGCCAAGCGATCCGCGATCGGGGGAAGAGCCGGACTGAGGATCTCTTGCTGAACGGCGTTCTGGTACGCCTTCATCCAAGTCTCCAGCGCCTTCATGCGCAGCGGCTCCGCGATGGACGCGATCCCCTTCTGGAAGGCGACGATCGTCGGCGGATTCACGTTAGCCGGCGGGCTCACGCCCTCGAGCTCATTGGTAAACTTCAACACCCACGCCGCCAGGCGATCCAGCGCCGCCACGCTCCACGGACCGCCCACTTCGACGGCCGATTCATAGGCCCGGCTCAAGGGCTCCAGGAACGTAATTCGTTGGTTGACCGCGCGCTTGAGCTTCGCCTCAGGCATCGTCAAAGGATCAAAACGCGCTTCCTTCTCCACCTCTTCGGCGAGCCGGAAGCGGGCATAACCCACCCAGGGAGAAAGTGGCTTCGCCTTTAAGTTGGCAACTGCACGGTAAGCCGCTTTGGCTTGCGTGCGGTCGCGGTACTTGAGGTTAAGGTCACCTAGGCGTGCGCCACACTCGGCCTGATAGCCGTGAGGGCCCCGCTCGCAGAGACGAAAGTGCTTGGCCGCTTCATCCACTTTTCGCTCAGACTCATAGGACTGGGCGAGCTGCAGGGAAATTCCAAAACGCGCCGGCGCGTTCGGGTATTTCTTCAGCGCCTCGAGCCAGACCTCGCGCGCGCGCCCCACTTGGCCGTTGCCCTGAAAAATACGCGCTGCCGTCTCGTAGGACTCAACGCTTGTGCCGCCTTGACCCAGACGCTCAAAGAGCGCGGCCGCAGTTTCGAACTTGCCTTGAATCAGCGCCGCCGTCGCAGTCGATCGAATGGACGTATCGGCCAGTTTCGAGCCCGAGTAACGACCCAGCCACTTCACCACGACGCGCTCGGATGACTCGAAGTCGCCGCTCTTCAAGTAGGAAGAGATCGCGTTGGCGTAGGACTGCTCCGCCTGCTTGCGGTCTTTGGTTTCCTGCGCGAAATCTTCGTAGCCCTTGGCCGCTTCGAGGAAATCCTTGTTCTTCTCGGCAGTGGCGATTGCGCCAACGCGCATCCGGCGCTCTTCCTCGTCCATCCGCTCAGCCAGCTTGCCTTGCGCGGCTTCCTTGTCGCCGGCCAGGAGCTCGGAATTCCCCTTCAGCTCCTTCAGCAACGCTTCGAGCTTCTTTTGCGAGCTCTCGTCATTACCCTTCTTCTCGGCGATCCGGTCTGTATAGACCTGGATCCAAAGCCGCGCCGCCAAGCTCGCCTGCGCCGTACGTGGTGAGCGTTCAATGATCTTCTCGGCC
This sequence comes from Bacteriovoracaceae bacterium, assembly GCA_040377385.1. GTDB lineage: Bacteria > Bdellovibrionota > UBA1018 > UBA1018 > UBA1018 > JBEIOW01. Next base: position 1,795 of record JBEIOW010000385.1, read on the forward strand.
CGCTTGATGGCTTCATCCTGGGTCTTGCGGTAGCCGGCAAGCACCTGGGCCGCACGCAGGGAAGCTTCGCGGGACTCCGCCGTATCGCCGACGGCCTTGGCCATCTCGTCGGTCGCTTCGATAAACTCGCGCTCCAATGGCGAAGGCTCGTCTTTACCCTTCACCCCTTCGCGCGTCGCCTTGCGGATCGACTCGCCCAAGCTCGCCGTCCAGAGCATGCCCGCTTCCTTCGCGTAGCGCTTGTCCTTGGAGTCCAAGACCTTTCGATAGAGATCCGACGCTTCTTGGTGCTTACCAAGCTCGCGCTTCACGTCCGCGAGGTACATCTGGATCTCGGGAGTTTCCTTGCGCGGGTCGTCCTTGGCGAGGATCAGGGTGAGGTATGCCGTGTAAAACTCCTCGGCCGTCGCGAGCGATGGTCGGGAGGCTTCCTTGCGGAAGTTCTCGTGGGCTTCCGTGCCGGTCCGACGGATCATCGCGCGCAGATTCTGATAAGCCGTCTCGGTCTCCGTCTCCCCGCTCGTGAAGAGCTTGGCCGACTGGACGCGTTTCAGCGCTTCTTTATTCTTTTCCCGGCGCAGGTCCAGATCCACGAGCTTTACGAGCACGCGGAAAGTCGCTTCGCTATCGGGGTGCGCCTTCAGGAGCGCTTCGTAAACCTGGGTCGCCTTCTCAGGCTGCACGTTACGCTCGTACTGGCGTCCGAGTCGCTCGAGCCCGCGCGGAAGGTAGAGCTTGTCGCCCGCCACGGAATTAAAATACGCGAGCGCCTCGTCCACGCGGCCCGTCTCCACGAGGAAGATCGCCATGTCTCGCAGCGCTTCTTCGCGCAGGTTGAGGAACTTCTCGCCGCCCTTTTGGGCGAGCTCGATCGCGCGCTTCATCGTATCGACGGCTCGATCGAATTGGCGGGTCCGGTAGTAAGTCCAGGCAAGCTTGTGCAGCACGATCGGCAGGGTATCTCCCTGGTCGCGTTCCGCTGCGCGCTGAAAATGCCCCAGCGCTCCTCGGTAATCTTTCGCATCAAAGGCGGCTTCGCCTAGCTCCCGATGAGCTTCGCTCGCAAAGCTGCTCGAGGGATGCTTCCGCACCAGCTCACCGAAGTACTTCACGGCCTCTTTGCGATTCTCGAGCTCGAGATTTCCGACGCCAATGAAGTAGTAGA
>JBEIOW010000168.1:0-5252 GCA_040377385.1 Bacteriovoracaceae bacterium
AGCTCTCTAAAATTATGCTGCGAATCTGGTCCTGGAAGTCGGGTGGGGTGGTGTTGAGTGGGTTGGCGATGCTGGCGGCGCCGGGTTTGGCCGTCGCGGGCGGGGGCTCTGACTTCGAGCGCGCCAAGCAGACGATCCTCTCTCTGACGGGCTGCTACCTCGTGGATTACAGTTACACCGAGACGGAATCTCTTCAGCCTGGATATTCGCTCGATCCGCGCGTCTATGACGTGAATTCCAACAAATCGATCAAGGAGTGGATCGTTGCCCAAGAGCTCTCGCCTACGCGCATTCGGCTCCAACACATCCTCTTCGGTACGGGCCTCGACGGACGCCTGATGGAAGGATCGCTTCTGAAGCACCAAGCGGAAGATTGGGAATTTGAACCGGGCTTCCGATACGACTTTACGGGTCCTTCGCGCTGGGAAGTCCAAGCCACCGGGAAGAATGAGTGGGTTCGTCGCATCACCAACCTGGATGACGGTCTTCGTTACCAGTGCGCAGCACCGTGGAAATTGGATGGCGAGTACGCCGAATGGACCTGCGCCAACTATGCGCCGATCCCTGGCCGTGAGACGCGCGATATGGGACGCAAGGATTACAATACGCTCGACCGCGTGACCCGGATCGTGAGCTACGGAAACAACTGGTTAGAACGCCAGAACAACACCAAAACCATTCACGACGCTGCTGGGAAAAAGCCACTCGCGCGCGAACTAGGTAAGAACTGGTACGTGCGCCTCCCGGATTCGGAATGCGCCGATGCTCAGGCGTTTGCGGCTCCTCGTTCCGCGTTCTGGGATGTGCTTCGCGACGCGTGGGATTCGGTCCTGACGGGTGATCGCGCGTTCATCGAGACCGTGCCCGCGGGGCAGCCGTCCCGTTACGGCAAGATGATGGAGATCGAAGCTCGCTACTTGAATCAGGATCTTTCGAGCGCTTCGACTCGCGCGTCGGCGAAGACCGAGATCCTCGAGCTCATCCGCAAGTACCGGGCGGAATGATGAGAACCCGAGTTCCGCCGCTGGGAGGGCTGTTGTGTTTCCTGATGGGCGTACAAGCGTTCGCGCATTCAGACGGACATGGGCCAGTCATCCCGGGGGCGGGACCGTCGGGGGGCAGGCTTGCGGCGGTCATCCTCGCTTCCGAAAGCGAGAACAAGGACCGAGCATCGCCGGTCGCCCTCGCGGAATGGAAGCGGACCGCGAAGGGTGTGTCGGTCGCCTTTTTGGATTTGGATCGCAAGGCCGTCCCCTGCCCCAAGGGTGCAGCGGGCATCAAGGTGATCTTGCTCGGCAAGGGCTTGCCTAAGCCGGTCGTCTTCTCCAAGGCGTGTGCGAATGCCAAAGTCGACTTTGAATTTCCGCAAGGAGCTCAAGTCGAGACGGTGGAATTGATTTTGCCGGATCTCGGCGAGCGGGCGGAGAAGCAGGTGGTCGCGTTCGGGATCAGCCCGGCGGCCAGCTGAAGGGTCTTCCCCCGAGTAGGTGAAGGTGCAGATGGAAAACCGTCTGCCCGGCGGCCGCTCCGGAATTTACGACGACCCGAAAATCCCTCAGGTTGAGCGAACGCGCAATCTCCGGGACCTTGGTCATCAAGTGGCCAAGCACCGCCGCGTCTTCCTGCTTCGCATCTCCCAGCTTTGCGATCTCTTGCTTAGGAATGATCAGCACGTGCACCGGCGCTTGCGGGTGCAAATCGTGGAAGGCCATGCACTGGTCGTCTTCATAGACGATTTGGGCCGGGATTTCTTTGCGTACGATTTTTCCGAAGAGGGTGCTCATCACGCGCGAGTTTAACCGTCCGGGTCGGAAAGGGAAAGAAGCTCGGACTGGGAGAACGACGGCCGGCTGCTCGCAGCCCACGCCGTCAGTCCTCCCTGGTCCACCTTTCTTTAAACACTAGTGCTTCGTCCCGATTCGTCCGCGCTCCTGTGGCATCTTGCGTGTGCTTTCCGAGGCGGGCTGGCGGATCGATTGACGATCAGCTTTGAGCGTTTCCTGTTCGAGGCGGAACTTCTCCGCGGCAGCAGCGTCCTTGGGTTCGCAATCGGTAGCGGCACCCGCCCATGATGCGGCGGAGACCGAGAGCGAGATCAGGGCGAGCGTGATGAGGAGTGAGAATTGGCCCGGACTCCACAATGGACTCATTGCGGGACTGATCTGTTTTCTATCTGTTTTCATGCGATCCTCCTTGGTCATTCCTTGACCTCCCTTAAGTATGGGCACCACGGGTTAAGGGCCTATGAAGGGGTCATGAAAACCTCTTTATGACGAGCTGCGCCCGCCAAGAGGCTGTCGTTTTTCCTTTCGTATGCGCGATTTGAGCCGGTAGAACGTAAGAATGAAAAACTCTCTTCTCGGTCGAAGCACGTTGGTGACGGTTCTTTCTCTTCTGGTCTCCGGGATGGCGCATGCCACCGATTTTCCTCGGTGTGAGCGTGAGGTCCTGAACGGTCTGGATTGGTCGAAGTTCCCGGCGGAAGCTCGGACCGCGATGTTGGATTGCGATGCGCGCATGAAGGCTAAGCTGATGCAGGTTCTTGAGCAGGTCCTTCGCGAAGATTATGAGGTGGGCGCCTTCTCGCCGTTCGCGCCTCGCGTATGTAGCTCCGTTCTCGGCATGACGCTGAGTCACGGTTACGACCAATTCAATTTCAATGAGAAGCAGGAGATTGACCTCGTTTCGGCTTCCGGCCTCACGGAAACCGATATGGTTTCGCAGGTCATGTGGGAACTCTCGGAAAGCCGTGAGCGGATTCAAGTGGGCGAAGTCGTCGACGCTCTCGGCAACGTGATCGTTTCGGGTCGTCCAGGTACCCGGATTACGCGCCGAGTGGACGTCCGAAACTCCTTTACGCTCCGCAACCGCGCCAGCGGACGCGTGATCATCGATCACGCCAGCCTTCTGGGCAACATTCTGCGCCGCATCGGTACGCCTCGCGCGATTCCAGATGATCGCCTCGTTCGCGAATGTCAGGTGAAGTTCCCGGCCGTTGAAGTGGCTGACCAGACCTGATCTTTTTCAGTGAGTCGGCAGTTTCTTTTTGGGCCCCTTGCGATCCGCGCAAAGGGCCTTTTTCATCTTGAGAACCCTTCTCAAAATGTTAGACCCGGCCCATGAACAAAATCGTAATTTTTTGTGCCCTCTCTTTCTTCGCTTCCACTCACGCCTTGGCGCATGTCGAGCCGGGGAAATACGTCGGCGTCAACTTGGACGGCGTTGCTTGTGAGTTCGAAGTGACTCAAGTCAGCTTCGTCGAAGACTTCCACCATCCTTTGCATGAGCGCGTGGATGTGGTTGCTGCTGGCGAAAAGTTCACGCTCTCGCATGTTTCTATTGTCGACGAAGCCACCGGAACCGTGCGTTTTAGTCACGACCGCTTCACCGGTGTGCGCGGTTTTGCTACGGGCTCGCTTGCCGCGATCATGACGATGGACCACTCGGAGGGATCCGACGGTCCAAGCTCGATCCGCGTGATGCGCGACGACTACAGCGCCGCCAACCAGGACTCTGACTGGATCTGCGCGCAACTCAAGCACGTCGAGTAAGGAAGAGTCATCTCCGCGGTAGCGGCGATCACTGAGTAGGTCGGCTTTTTTGAGACAGGATGAAAGTCGCGGCACCGGCCAAGATGGCCGCGACCAGTAGGCGGAGCGGTAGCGCGTGATCCGCGAGCAAGTATCCGCTCCAAACTCCCGACGTCGCGATCAGGGTGACGGCCATGGCCTTTACCCGAGGACGGATCACTCGGTGGGTTTGCCAATCCCGCACATAGGGACCCAGCCGCGGATGGTCGAGCAGCCAGGCGTGAAAGCGGGGGCTCGACTTCGAAAAACAAAGCGCGGCCAGGATCAGAAAAGGCGTGGTGGGAAGTACGGGGAGGAATATCCCCGCGATTCCGAGCCCAACCGAGATGAATCCGCAGGCGATGAGAACCAATCGCGAGATCATTTTTTGAGCGTAATCCTTTCTGGGTTTGGGAGTAAGGTCTTCCCGCCATGCCAGAACTGCCTGAAGTAGAAACCATCCGACGGCGTCTTGACCGAGCTTTTCGGGGCAAGCGACTCAGCGACGTGGTCTGCGACCCGGCCGATCGCCTGGGTTTTGATCGGCAAACTCCAGAGCAATTCCGGCAAGCGCTGATCGGCGCGCGTATCCGAGGTACCGGCCGCCGAGGCAAGTATCTTTGGCTCGAACTCGATCGCAGGCCCTGGCCAGTGTTGCATTTCGGAATGACCGGCAACGTCCTGATTCGGAGTAAGAAGGGCCGCGCCCGCTCCGGTTGGGGTGGCCTTTCTTTGCAGAGTGGTTCGCCGCGAGAGGAGGGAGGAGTCGTCTGGTTCTCGCGCTTGAAGCTCGTGGCGGACGATGGGACGGAAGCGATTGTGACGGATCCCCGGAGGTTTGGACGGTTTCGCCTGGCTGAAGATCCGATCTCTGAGCCTCCGATTTCGAAACTAGGATTCGATCCATTGGGGAAGTTTCCGCAGGCAAGAGAGCTCGGAACGATCTTGGGCAGGCGTAAAGCGCCAATCAAGGCGGTCTTGCTGGACCAAAAGCTCTTTGCCGGAGTGGGGAACTGGATTGCCGATGAGGCGCTGTTTCAAGCGGGTCTCTCGCCCCATCGACTCGCTTCGCGGTTGGGCTCCGAGGAAATTCGGCTTCTGCGATCAAAACTCCTCACGATCATTCGCAGGGCGGTAAAAGTCGGAGCGGATTACGAGCGCTTCCCGCGCAGCTGGCTCTTCCATTCCCGTTGGGGCAAGGGCAAGGAGGCGATGACATTGCGCGGCGAGAGGATTCGTTTCGACGAGGTGGGTGGACGAACCACCGCGTGGGTACCTGGGCGACAAGTCTGAATCGAAATCAAAAGCAGGCGTTAAATTCCCATGTTAACAACACCGGGAATGATTCTCACTTCGGTTCGTGCCGGTGTTTTTTTGGTCGGGTTCTTTCTCTCTTCGGCCGCATTGGCCGCGCCGGCTGCTGGGCCTGACCCGCGCGCCGCCTGGCCGGAGGACGCGCGTCGTCTACTCGACTCACTCCCTGGAAAATCCCTCACCCTCGACTTCGTCGTGGCTCGTGCGGTCGGCTCGTCAGAAAGTTTCCGGGCGGTGCAGGCTTCGCTGCTCGCGGCGGAGGCTCCGGTCTTGTTGGGGCAGGCTCGTCTGGACCCGCGTCTCGTGGCGCGCGTAGAGACTTTCGATGATCAAAGAGAGCCAAACAATCCGTTCGGCACGACCGGCAAT
>JBEIOW010000277.1:0-3949 GCA_040377385.1 Bacteriovoracaceae bacterium
CGCTTACCCTGAACGGTGAAGGTTCCATTTTCTCCGAAAAGACTGTCACTCAGCTTCATCCCGCGCTCGAGCGCGCCAGCTAGCAGAACCGCTTTCAGCGTCGAGCCGGGCTCAAAGCCGTCCGTTACGGCGCGGTTGCGTCGCCGGGCCGGCGCAACATTTTTATCGTTCGGATTAAACGATGGCTCATTCGCCATCGCGAGGATCTCACCCGTAACGGCGTCCATCACGATGACCGTTCCACTCCGTGCGCCGGTCTTAACGACCGAATTCCTCAGCTCCTGCTCAATCGCGTATTGGAGCGAGGCATCCAAGGTGAGTCGAATGGATTCACCATCCTGCAGTTGTCGCGCGGCTACCGCATCGATGAAGGATGGGCGACCGAGCGCATCCCGAACCGCGCTCACGGAAGCGACCTTCCCGGACAAGCGATCGTTTAGCCAAAGCTCAACGCCTTCCTTGCCCTCGAGGTCGATATTGACGTCGCCCAGAACGTGGGCCGCGAGTTCTCCGTGCGGATACGCTCGCTTGTCCTCGCGGACCATCCACAAACCCTCTGGTAAGACGCCGTCCTTACCCAGGATTCGCCAATGGCGGAGATGGCCCAACTCCGTTTCCGAGACATGGCGCTTCAGCCAGATGAATTCGCGCTTTTCCTTCAGACGTTCGAGCGTGCGCTTGTAAGACAGCCCGAGGGATTTTGAGAGCAGGCGTGCAAGGGTCGCTCGGTTTTCAACCTTGGAGGGGTTCGCCGCGAGGCTGAACGCTTCCGTATTCACCGCGAGCGGCTCACCGCTCCGATCAAGGACGAGGCCTCGACGTGGGCGAACCAGCATCTTCGACTGAAACTGTCGCTTAGCCATGGCGCTGAGACGCTCATCGCCCACAACTTGAACATAAGCGGCCTTGCCGACGACGACGCCAGCCACGAGACAGCAAAACACCATCATCGCAATCATCCGACCGCGTGCTGGATCTTTCTTCTTAGCTGCAGGCTTGCTCATTTGAGGTAAATCACCTGATCTTGCCGCGGTTTTTCGAGCTGGAACTTACCTCGCGCGATGGATTCCAATCGACGCGGCGAGCGCAGGCCCGCGAGTTTCAGCTCTTCTCTTTCCCGCTCTTGGTGCAAGTTCCTGATCATGCGATCGAGTTGAGTGATTTCGTAAGTCGTGCGAACGACGTGCAACCGAAGCCAAACGGTGCCGATCGCCATCACTACGAGCATTGGGTAGACCCAAAGGGGAAGCCACTTCTTCATCCGCCATCCTCTGCGTTAGGCAACCTTTCGGCGATTCGAAGCTTCGCGCTTCGCGCCCGTGGGTTCCTCGCGTTCTCTTCCTCATCCGCTTCCACCGGCTTCTTCGTCAGCGCAACGAAACCCGTGTCCTTGGCGGCGAACGCTCTCTTCACTTTTCGGTCCTCCAAGGAATGGAAGCTCAGGACAGCGATCCGGCCCCCGGGGGACACCTTCATCATAACATCGTCGAGCAAGCGGTCGAGCTCACCAAGTTCGTCATTCACCGCAATTCTCAGCGCCTGGAAGCTCCTTGTAGCCGGATGAATTCGGCCGTGCCGCTGAGGTCCTGGATAGGCGCCACGAATCAAATCGGCCAACTCCGTCGTCGTGGAAGGGAGACGACCTGATGAGCGAGCCCGAACGATCGCGGAGGCGATCTTTCTGGAATATCGCTCCTCGCCAAGCTCGAAGAGAACGTCTGCGATCTCCGTTTCGCGGAGTCTGGCGAGCAACTCGCGCGCGCTTTCGGTGCGCGAGGGGTCCATTCGCATATCGAGCGGGCCTGGTTGAAGAAAGCTCATCCCTTTTTCTGGGCTTTCGATCTGATCGCTCGAAAATCCAAGATCCGCGAGGACGCCAATCCATTGACGGCCGGAACAGATTTCGGAGACTTCGCTGATGCGCGAGCGCCGCAGGATGAGTCGCCCCGCAGCGATCGCGCTCGCGAACCGTTGCTCGCCGGCAGCGATCGCCGCGGGATCTTGGTCAATCGCCGTGACCGAAATCCGATCAGCAATTCCATCCCGCTCAAGACGTTCCAACAAAAGTCCCGTATGACCCCCGCCACCAAACGTGCAATCGAGCAGGCTTCCAGACCCAATTCTTTTTGCGCCCTCGATGAGCGCATCGACAATGGGAACGGCAAGAATCGGAACATGCACAGTCATGGCTGCTGCTCCAGCCAAAGGGTCACTGGTCCGTCGTTCAGAAGCGTGACTTTCATGTCCGCTCCAAACCGACCGCCCTGAGTGGGGATTCCCATTTCCTTCGCACGAGCGAGCGCGCGCAAGTAAAGCGGTTCGGCGATCGCGGGTGGAGCAGAACCGGTAAAGCTGGGGCGATTCCCCTGGGAGAGATCAGCGTAAAGCGTGAACTGGCTCACGATGAGAAGCTCGCCCCCGAGGTCGAGAAGTGAGCGGTTCATCTTTCCCGCTTCATCCTCGAAGATGCGAAGTTTGCTGATCTTTTGAAGAACTTTCTCGAGGACATCCTCATCGTCACCGGGCCCAACCCCGAGAAAGACGAGGAGACCCGCGCCAATCTTGCCGACAATCTCACCCTCGACCGCGACTTGAGCGTCCCGTACCCGCTGGATCAACGCGCGCACAGGGCGACCTTACCGCTTCCGCGCCGGAGCAGCCCGGCGTTCAGCGACGCGGGAAGCGCTTCTCGGCTTTTGTCGAAGCTCGGAGTAATAACGCTCGAAAGCCATCCGCGCGAGGTAGGAAGACTTCACCTTCCAGTACTCCTTGTGGATCGTGAGTGCCGCCACAGCGATCTTGCCCTGCGGGCCATCGGCCCAACCGACAAACCAGTCGTACTTGCCTTGAGGGTCGTCGCCCGTCAGCGAGCCCGTCTTACCGCCGACTTCGAGATTTTCGAAACCACGAGTGCGGAAGAAACCGCGGAAAGATTTGCGCGAAGTGCCGCGCGTAACGGTAAGTGAGCCCAGCTCTCGGATTTCATGCGCCGTGGAGGGTTCAATCACCTGACCCGTTGCCACTGGAGAGGACTGGTAAAGGAGAGATCCGTCCGTAGCGTGAACGGACTGAATCACGAAGGGTTCCATGAGCTGACCCTGATTGACGACCGCTGCGGCGATCAACGCTCCTTGCATCGGACTCATCCGAGTATCGCGGGTAAAACCCGAGGCGACCTCGGCGATCGTCCAGGCATCGTCATCGAAAGAAACTCGGCCCTCTTCAACGGGAAAATCCGCAGCGATCTTGCGATTAAATCCAAACTTCTCTGCGTAGGCCATCAGCTGGGGCGCGCCCAAGTGTGCTCCGAGCTTTGCGAAAACGGGGTTCACGCTTTCGGCAAACGCCTGCTTGAGCGAGATCTGGCGAGTCCAGCGGTTAGCCTGAAAGCGGAGAATATTGCGCTTATAGAGGGTGTGCTTACTGCCGTTGAACGCGATCATCGTATCGGCGGTGAAGTTCTTCTCGGCGATGATCGCTGCGGCGGTCACGACCTTGAAAATCGATGCGGATGGAAACGTCGCTCGCAAGGCGAGGTTGCTATCCAAATCACCTCGATCCGAATAGCTCACCAAGCTGAGCACGCGCCCGGTCGACGCATCAATCGCGACGAACGCGCCGTAATCGGGACGATAGTGCTTTAGCGCTTGCGTCATTGCATGCTGAAGTTCGGGATCAAAGGAGTACTGAAGGATGACTTTTTCCTTCTTCTCCCCCAGCTGAAGATCCACTTCGTTCGGAAAACCTTCGAAACTTCGATAGGCGGACAGAGCCTCGGCCAACAAGGGCTTGGTGACCAGAGCCGTGGACGCCGTCTCTTTCTTCATCCATCCGAACGAAGCCACAAGGCCTAGACCCATCAGGGCTAAGATAATGAAACTAAAAGAGTAAACGATGAGGTGGCGTCGGACCTGCCGACTCCGCTCCAAACCCATCCCGGGATTGTCTA
>JBEIOW010000355.1:0-3170 GCA_040377385.1 Bacteriovoracaceae bacterium
GCTCTTGGAGACCTTTCATCGGGTCGAACCTCCGTCAGGGACGTTGAGAAAGTCAAGGCACTGTGATCATTTGGGATTCTATGTCGGAGCCGTCACACAAGTACACCCCAGCGCTGATCGAACCCAAGTGGCAAAAGAAGTGGGAGAGTGAGCAGACCTTCCGCACGCAAGGTCCGGAGTCGAAGAAGCCAAAGTACTACGTGCTCGATATGTTCCCCTACCCTTCGAGCACCGGTTTGCACGTCGGCCACCCTGAGGGTTACACCGCGACCGACATCGTCGCGCGATTCAAACGGGCGAAGGGGTTCAACGTTCTTCACCCGATGGGATGGGATGCATTCGGACTCCCGGCAGAACAATTCGCACTCCAAACCGGAGTCCACCCTGCGGTCACGACGGGTAAATCCATCGAAACCTTCCGCCGCCAGCTCCAGATGCTGGGATTCTCGTACGATTGGAGTCGGGAATTCGCGACCTGCGACCCTGACTATTATAGATGGACGCAGTTCATCTTCCTGAAGCTCTGGGAGAAGGGCCTGGCCTACCAGACGGAAGTCCCGGTGAACTGGTGCCCTGCGTTAAAGACCGTGCTCGCCAACGAGGAAGTCGTCGACGGTAAATCCGAGCGTGGCGGGCATCCCGTTTTCCGCCAACCTATGAAGCAATGGATGCTTCGGATCACCACTTACGCCGAGCGTTTGCTCAGCGATCTCGACAAACTCGACTGGCCGGAAAGCACCAAAGAGCTCCAGCGTAACTGGATCGGCAAGAGCGAAGGTCTCCAGATGCGCTTCCCTCTGGAAGGCGGTCACGGTGAACTGGAAATCTTCACTACTCGGCCCGACACCCTTTGGGGAGTCACCTATATGGTGCTCGCTCCTGAACATCCCCTCGTCAGCAAAATCACGACGGCTGAACAAAAGCCCGCGATCACTGCTTATCGCGACGAAGCTTCCCGCAAATCAGAGATGGCTCGTCAGGATCAAAGCAAAGAGAAGACCGGTGTCTTCACCGGCGCCTACGCCACCAACCCCGCGTCTGGCGAACGCGTGCCGATCTGGATCTCCGACTACGTGATGATGGGTTACGGAACGGGCGCGATCATGGCGGTGCCGGCGCACGACGAGCGTGACCACGCGTTTGCGGTGAAGTACTCGCTTCCTGTCCGTGAAGTCGTGAAGCCGCTCGGGACAGCCCCCGAGGGTTGCTTCAGCGGCGAGGGGACGGCGATCGATTCCGGCTTCATTACCGGTAAGCCAACGTCCGAAGCTAAAAAGCTCGTTCTCGAATGGGCGGAATCCAAAGCCCTTGGCAAACGGACCGTTCAATACAAACTGCGCGACTGGCTCTTCTCGCGCCAGCGCTACTGGGGCGAGCCATTCCCGATCATTCATTCCGATTCAGGCTCTGAAGCCGTGCCGCTCGCACAACTTCCCGTGAAGCTTCCGGACGTGAAGAGCTACGAGCCTTCCGGAACGGGCGAGAGCCCACTCGCCGCAATCACCGACTGGGTCAATGTGAATAACTCTGCGGGCGTTCCAGCTCGCCGTGAGACCGACACCATGCCCGGCAGCGCGGGTTCGAGCTGGTACTTCTTGCGCTACTGCGATCCAACCAACCAGCAGATGGCGTTCTCGCCGGAAGCCGAGAAGTACTGGATGCCGGTCGATCTGTACCTAGGTGGACCCGAGCACGCGGTCGGCCACCTGCTCTACTCTCGTTTCTGGATGAAGGTGCTTTTCGACTGTGGCCTGGTCACGCACGACGAGCCCTTTCAGAAGCTGGTTCACCAAGGAATGATCCTGGGTGAAGACGGCGAGAAGATGTCCAAGTCGCGCGGCAACGTGATTAATCCCGATGACGTCGTGAAGCTCTACGGCGCAGACACGCTTCGGCTCTACGAGATGTTCATGGGACCGCTCGAGCGCGACAAGCCCTGGTCCATGACTGCGATTGAAGGCGTCTACCGCTTTACCCAGCGAGCGTGGCGTCTCTTCGTCGACGAAGATTCCGGCAAGCTCTTCGTGGATGACTCCGCACCCACGGCCGAAGATCTCAAGGTCCTTCACAAGACCTTGAAGAAAGTGACCGAGGACATCGAAGGGATGCGGTTCAACACCGCGATTAGCCAGATGATGGTTTTCGTGAACCACTTCACCAAAGAGAACCGTCGCCCACGCGAGTGCATGAAGCCATTCGTGCAGATTCTGAATCCATTCACTCCGCACCTAGCGGAAGAGCTCTGGGATCGCCTCGGAGAGAAGGATTCGCTCACGTATGCAGCGTGGCCCGCGTTCGACGCTTCGCTCGCCAAGGACGATACGATCAAAATGGCGGTTCAGGTCATGGGTAAAACGCGCGGAATGGTGGAAGTCGAGCCCGGTTCGAATCAAGCGACGGTCGAAGCCGCCGCGCGGATCGCCGATGGGGTTCCTCATCACCTGGACGGAAAAACCGTGAAGAAAGTGATCTTCGTCCCAAACAAGATCATCAACTTCCTGCTCGAGAGCTAAGGTCTGTTCGTCTAAATGCAGAAGGGCTGGCCCGTTTGGGCCAGCCCTTCTTTTTGATGAATGTGAAACGCGCTCAGCCCGACGTAGCTTCGCTCTCGCTAGTTTCATCGTGCAAGATCGGAGATCCCGCAGCCGCCTTCTCCTTTGCGGAACCACAACCGGCCTTTTCCCACTTAGCCTTGGCCTTGAGGTCGATTCCTTGCTCAGGGATAGGAGCTGGCATCGAACGTGGAGTCGGTCCACCCTGAATGCGCGAGCTCTCGATCGATCCGAGCATACGGTGATCGGGGCGACGACCCTCTAAGCCGATTTCAAAGGCTTGAACCGCGAGATGGTTGGTTGTCACGGCGGTTCCTGGTTTCCGAACATTCGCGCCCCGGAGGACAACCTTATAAGAGCTGCTCTTCTCTGCAACCTTTTCGCCCTGTTCGCAGTCAAATCCCATCTGCGGGGTGTTCAAACGGTAGATATGAACTCTTCCTTGGCGGACGTACCCACACGCAACCGTGTTGGGCGTGCCCGTGGAGACCATCGAGAAGCTGCTCTTATTCGCCAAAACTTTGCGATTGGGTTGCGCGTCTGATCCACCGGGAGACGTTTCAATCCATTTTCCGTTTTCAAAGTGTATGGACGTGCGCTGTGGGCCAGCGGGCTGAC
>JBEIOW010000544.1:0-1957 GCA_040377385.1 Bacteriovoracaceae bacterium
ACGCCGCCCGAACACGCGATGAGGATATGCGAATTTTGATCGGGAAAGGCTTCGAACCGCTTGAGCAAGGCGACCGATTGCCGGATCAGCCGGCCTCCGAACTCGCCGGGTCCAGAGCGCTCCAAGCTGGCCCCTTTCAGTGTCCTCGACGGACCCACAGACTGTGGGAATCGTTCATTTAGCCCCTTCTTCGGGACAGACTCTCCGCGCGCCATTCCTGTTTCCTTGCGAATTCATTCCCTTGCCACCCCACCGAGGACACTCAAAGGGGCCAGTTTAAACCTCTCACAGAGCTGGAATCAAAGACGAACCTTTTGCTAAGCTGAGCTACCTCCACGAACTCATCTAAAACCTCGTCCAAGACCTTGTTCTCCCCGGTAAAGCCTGACGTCAATCTCCCCGCACTGGAGGAGCAAACGCTCGCGCTCTGGGACCGCGAGAAGATCTTCGAAAAAACGCTCGAAGACGCTCCTGGCAAGGAGACGTTCAGCTTTTACGACGGACCGCCCTTTGCGACCGGTCTTCCGCATTACGGCCATATCCTTCAAGGCGTGCTCAAGGATGCCATCCCTCGCTATTGGACGATGAAGGGCTACAAGGTCCCGCGCCGATTTGGTTGGGACTGCCACGGTTTGCCCGTGGAGTACGAGATCAACAAAGCCCACAAGATCGAGAGCCGCAAAGACGTGCTCGCGATGGGAGTGGATCGCTACAACGCCGCTTGCCGTTCGATCGTCGATCGCTGTGCGGAGGACTGGAAGAAAACCGTCCGCCGCATCGGCCGCTGGGTCGACATGGACAAGCCTTACTTCACGATGGACGTGAGCTTCATGAGCTCCGTCTGGTGGGTGTTCCAAGAGCTTTTCAAAAAAGGCCTCATCTACGAAGGCTACAAGGTCGTTCCCTACTCCACAGGGATTTCGACCGCCCTCTCGAACTTCGAAGCCAACCTGAACTATAAAACCGTGCAGGACCCAGCCGTCACCGTGACGTTTCCGGTCCTCGGTCAGAAAGACACGTTCCTGCTCGCCTGGACGACCACTCCGTGGACGCTCCCTTCCAACTTGGCGCTCGCGGTGGGCGAAGACCTCTCCTACGTGAAGGTTCGCGAGAAATCTTCAGGCCGTACTTACATCCTCGCCGAAGCGCTTGTCGCGGCCGCGTGGAAGAAACCCGCCGAAGAAGTCGAGACCCTCGAGACTCTGACCGGCGCCAAACTCGTGGGCCTCGAGTACGAACCCCTCTTCCCCTACTTCACCGATCGCAAGGCCCAGGGCGCGTTCCGCGTGATCCACTCCGGTCACGTCACCGTGGAGAGCGGAACTGGCATCGTTCACATGGCGCCCGCGTTCGGCGAAGACGACTACGCCGCGTGCAAGCGCGAAGGAATCCCGATCGTCAATCCGGTCGACGACGACGGCATGTTCACCACCGAGGTCCCCGAGTACCAGGGTCGACGGGTGAAGGAAGCCGACAAGGACCTGATCGCCGACATCAAAAAGCGCGGTCGCCTTTTCAAGCACGAGACGATCGAGCACTCCTACCCGTTCTGCTATCGCTCCAATACGCCGCTCATCTACCGCGCGGTTTCGAGCTGGTTTGTCGCCGTCGAAAAGTTCAAGACTGAGCTCGTCGCCGCCAACCAAGCCACGAACTGGGTGCCCGAGCACATTCGCGACGGAAGGTTTGGGAATTGGCTCGAGAACGCGCGCGACTGGGCGATCTCGCGGAACCGCTTCTGGGGGACCCCGCTCCCGATTTGGAGAAACGCCGAGGGAGAAATCCTTTGTGTTGGCTCGCGCGAAGAGCTCGAAAAGCTTTCCGGCCGCAAGATCGATGATCTCCACCTCGACGTGGTCGACTCGATCGAGATTCCGTCGCCAACCGGCAAGTCCCCACTTAAACGCGTCGAAGGCGTGCTCGATTGCTGGTTTGAATCCGGCTCGATGCCTTACGC
>JBEIOW010000095.1:0-7086 GCA_040377385.1 Bacteriovoracaceae bacterium
GATGAAGTGCCAGTTCTCGTGATGGAGTACGGTTCCCGAAGAGAGATTGCCGCTCGAGAACAGCAGGCGCACCTTCTCGCGATCATTTGGGTTGGCGACGAAGAGCTTGTTGTGAGCGTAGCCCAGGCCATTGACGTTGCCGCGCAGGTGGAACTCGACCTTCGCGGGGTTACACGCCTTGAGGGATTCGGCGCGCTCGAGCCCCGTGCCGGAATCGAGCACAAAGGTGATCTTTACACCGCGGTCTCGCGCCGCCTCGCAGAGCGCGGCTTCCACCGTACGGTTAGAGAAGGACAGGTAGGTGAAGAAGATCTCGCGCGTCTCGCGATCCCGGATCCATTCTAGAAATTTATACTGAACGCTTTCGGGGCGCGCGGCGGAGGCTTCCGCATCCGAAGGTTTGCAATAGACGTTCTTCGGTTTAGAGCGAAGGACCTGTCCGGAATTGCTCCGCACGGGTTCGCGATAATCCACCTGCGCGCAAATCGGATTCGTAAAGCGAACGTCGTAATCAAAGAAAGGTTGATCCGCGAGCCGAGGCGCCGCCGAGACCGTCGTGGCCACAAAGGCGAGTCCGACACCGATCGCCACGCCCAAACCTACCATCTGCTGATTCGAATTCATGACGCGCGTTCTACGCAAAGTATTGCGTGGCGTCAATGCGCCGAACGGGACTAGTCTCATTCCATGAACGCCTTCCAGAGTCGCAACCCCTATACTCTCGAAATCCTGAAGGAAATCCCGCACCACTCCCCCTCCGAGGTGGAGTTGCGATTGGAGCGAGCATGGACGCTCCACCGGACGCGGGGACTGCCCGACTTCGCTGCTCGCCGCCTCCTCCTGGCCCGTCTCGGGCAGCTCCTCGAACAAGAAGCCGAAGCCCTAGGTCGCCTAGCTACGCTTGAGATGGGCAAGCTGATTGGCGCGGCCGCAGATGAAGCCCGCAAGTGCGCGCGTTGGTGTCGATCCGTCTCTGAAAATGCCGATGCTCTCTTTGGCCCCCAGCTCATTGCGACCGAAGCCGCGCGCTCCGGCATCCGTTTTGATCCGATCGGGCCGGTGCTCGCGGTCATGCCTTGGAACTTTCCCTTCTGGCAGGTGATTCGCGCGGCAGCGCCGGCGCTGCAGATCGGAAACCCCGTTTTACTGAAACACGCCTCCAACGTCCCTCAATGCGCGCTCGCGCTGGAATCCCTCTTCCTCCGCGCCGGCTTCCCGGAAGGAGCATTCCAGGTCCTCCTCGTTCCCGGCTCGGCGATCTCGGAAATCGCGCGCGACTCGCGAATCGCGGCGGCCACGCTCACGGGAAGTGAAGCCGCAGGCGCCTCCCTGGCGAAAGCGTGCGGTGAAAAACTCAAGAAAACGGTACTGGAGCTGGGCGGTAGTGATCCGCTGATCATTCTTCCCTCGGCGGATCTGGAGACCGCGATCGACACCGCCGTCAAAGCGCGTCTCCACAACAACGGGCAATCGTGCATTTGCGCCAAGCGCATCCTCGCCCATCGCTCGATCCAGGACCGGGTGATCGAAGGCATGCGTACGCGCTTTGAAGCGATGCGCTTAGGCGATCCACTCGATCCCAAAACCACGCTCGGTCCGCTCGCGCTCGAAAGTTTTGCTCGCGATCTGCACTCTCAAGTGGAGCGCACGTTAAAAGCCGGCGCGCGCCTGATCTCCGGCGGAAAACTCGACCCCGCTCGCCCGGCGCTCTATCCGGCCACCCTCCTCACGGAGGTCCCCGCCGGAGCACCAGCACGACTGGAGGAGCTTTTCGGCCCAGCAACGCCTGTTCTCCCTTTCGAAACTCTGGAAGAGGCTCTGACCTTGGCGAACGAAACCGCCTTTGGTCTCGGTGCTGCGGTGTGGACGCGCGAACGAACGGAACAAGACTTCTTCATTGAAGGACTCGAGAGCGGCAGTGTTTTCGTCAACGCCATGGTCGCGTCCGATCTGCGTCTCCCCTTCGGTGGCGTGAAGCGCTCGGGTTATGGCCGGGAGCTTGCGGAGATCGGTTCACGTGAGTTCGCCAACGTGAAGACATTCTGGGTGCAGTGACGAACCCATCGGCACCGAAGACAGCCCCTCTGCTGAGGATATGCGCAGCCAGCGCCCGCTTTACTCACCCCAGGCGTGAAGCGATACTGAACGCATGAAAAATCGCGCCGCACTTCTCGTCCTCGCTGCCCTCGCTCCTGCCTTGGCCTTCTCCGCCGAGCCTCCCCGCAGCGTGAGCGTCTCGGGCCAGTGTCGTAAGGAAGTCACGCCTGACCGCGGCTCAGTCACGGTCACCGCCGAATTCCGCGAGAACGACCTGAAGAGTGCCGCCAGCAAAGCGATGGCCGCCTACGAACGTGTGCGCGACGCCGTGAAGAAGCTCAACCTCGAAAAGCTCGAGCTCACGACGTCCGAGTATTCGCTGACTCAGATTCGCGAATGGGAGAAGAACCAGAATGTCTTCAAGGGCTACCAAGCTCGCATGGGACTTCGCGTGACGAGCGCCAGCGTCTCTCGTTTAGGAGAAGTCCTGAGCATCGCCACGCGCGAAGGGATGCAGGATGTGGGAGGCCTGGTGAACTTCCTCTCGATCGAGAAGAAGCTCGAAGGCCAAACCGCTTGTCTCGAGATTGCCGCGCAGCAAGCTCGCCTCAAGGCCGAGAAACTCGCCGGCGCGCTCGGCGCCCAGCTTGGCCCCGTCCTCACGCTGAACGAAAACTGGGAGTCCTTCTCGCCTCCCCACCCTCGGTCCATGATCATGAAATCCATGTCCATTGGCTCCACCGAATCCGCGCCCCCGCCGACGATTGAAGCGGGCCTCGAGACCCTGGCCGTGACGGTTCAGGCGACTTTTGGGCTAAAATAGGTCAAACAAGACAAGTCTTTGAAATTTAAGCGGTTTTATCAAATTATACCGCCTTGTCGCCCATCTTGACTCGATGCGTCATTGGCGTCATCATAGAAGGACTATGGGAGCCCCTCCGCGCTTCCCCCTCGAGTTCCAGGCCATCCTGAAATTTTCGGTGGGAGAGCAGCGCCTACAGACAACGACCAGCACGCAGAACATGAGTCTGCGGGGTCTTTGCGTTCAAATCAAAGAAGGCTCCGCGCCTGCGGAAGGCGCGCTCATTGAGGTCCTCTTGATTCTGGGAGACATCCCGGAGGAACGAAAAGTCCAGATGACCGCGCGTGTGGTCTGGAACAAAGACGGTCGTCTCGGCCTGGAGATCCGCTCCATTCAAGGGCGGGGATTGGTCTTGTTCGAGAACCTGCTCCAGGGCTATCAGACGCTCTTCAACTTCAACCCGCTGGCTTTTCCGGCGTCCCGCGCAGCGTAAGCGCTTCAGCGATCCAGGCTCGCACAAACGGCGCGAACTCGTCCGCCCGCTCGGGCCACAGGCGTCGCGCCTCTAAAGCCAGATCCTCAGCGAAGTCCGTCTTCCCCCGGCGAGCGAGTGCGCGGGCCAGGGACAAGGACAGATCCGCGTCCCGGATGCCCGAGCGATAGGCGGTGCGCCCTTTTAGGATCGCCGTCTCATCCTGGCCGTCCGCTTCGAGCAGCCACGCTTCGAGCACGAGATAATCACGGCCCTTGAGGGCCTCCGACGGGAATCGGTTGAAGAAACTTTTGGCGGCATCGATTCGACCGCAGCCAAGCATTCGGCTGATCGCCTCGCGTAGGATCCAAAGTCGAGACCCGGAAGAAATGATGGCCTTGCGATAGGCGTCCTCGGCTTCTTGCGGTTGATTCAGGCGGAGGTAATGTCGAGCACTCACGACGAGTGCCGCCGCCATCGCGCGATTCATGCTTTCACTCCGACGCTCGATCGTCGTGTAGAGCCGGTAGAGTTCATCTAGATCGCCGATCTTGCGATTGGCGAAGGCCAGTCGCAGGACCTCCGGCAGCCGTGCCTGAAGCTCGGGGAGAACCGGCAGCGCGCGCTTGGAAATCGCGTAGGCTTCTTCCCAGCGCTGCTCGGCGATCAGCGACTCGAAGGCCGCGAGAATCCGCTCGCGCGACTGGTGCCGCTGAGTGAGTCCGTAGGAGAGACTGCGCGCGTGATCGAACTTCTCGACGGCTTCCGCCACGGAACGCTCGGCGACGCGAATGCTCGTGGCTCGACCGCTGTCCGAATTCGAGATCGGAACTCCGATGCGCGACTCCTTCTTTTCCTGCGCCCCTTTGTCCCGCTGAAGAACCAGCCGGAGAATCAGCGCGCGAAAGTCTTCCTCAGGCGTGGGATTCATCAGCACGAGATCCACGTCCCGGCCCGCGCGGTGAGCATTGCGCGCTTCGATGAGATCCTTTGCGATCAAAACGCCGATCGGGTTTCGCTGGCCTCGGTCCAACTGTTTTAGTTTTCGAATCAGTTCGGCGCCAGAACCTGTCGTCCCCCCTTGCTCCGCGATCAGCAGATGGGGACGCAATTCGTTCAGCGCCGTACGCAACGCCGCGGCCGTCGCGAAAAAATGGAGCCGCACGGGAGAGAACCCCATACCGACGAGCTGATTGACCAACCAGACCCGTAGGGCCTCGTCCGAGACGTGTAACGCAGCTTCGAGGCGATCCGTAAAACTCATGACCCGATCCTGTCGCGCCCCTGGGGCGTCAAATTCCCGGCGAAACTGCCGCGGAAGGCGGACACCCGCCCAGGCTACGGATCGGTCGAAGGGGGTAAGAAAGTTGAGAAAAAAGCGGCCGGAAAACCCGCTCTCGGGCTCTAGAAGCGGTAACCGCCGGACAGGAGCAGACTCGAAGACGAGACCTCGACGATCGAGCCCGTGGTGGATTCGATCGCAAAGCTGATCTTCCCGTAGCCGAGTCCTACCGCCCAGGAACCGAACCGATAACGGACGTGGACACCCATCTCACGCGAATCGAAGCCCAGCGGCTTTGCCCCGTTGAATACGAGCGCAAACCGCGGATCCAGGAACAGATCGGATGTCTCCGAGATCACATAGTGAAGGCGCGGACTCAGGAGCCAACGGAACTGGCCGGCAAAGCCGAACGCGTCACCCTCCACCATCATCCCAGTGCCGATGGGACCCGTAAGGATCGACCACCGCGTGGGCGACCGGGTCTCCGGACTTTGCAGTTGGTAACCGAGACGCAGATCCGCCTGCATCCAACGCACCCCGGAAGCCAGGGGAGTCTCGGACATCGCCATCGCGGTTCCCAGACCTTCCGCCTCGACGAAGAATCGACTCGTCGTTGGGCGATAGGCCAAAAACAGTCGGCCCGCGAGGAACGTCCCGCTATAATCGGTAATCCCCGTCTGCTGGTAGGCCAAGCTCATGTATCCCGCGTGAACCTCGAGTTCCCAACGCGAAGGCGTCGGCGGCACATACCGGATACGAACTCGCTCGGTCTCGACCTCTCCGTAGGGTCCGACCGCGCGGAGCAAGAGGGCGATCACCGGGGGCGGCCCGCTTTCCGGAACACGCAAAGGAAGAATCAGTCGGAAGCGACCGTCCTTGAGAGGAACGCGCTTGGTCTTCGCTAAGAGATTCCATTGGGGTCGCTCAAAACGCCCCTCCACAATGATCTGCAAAGGGGTGCTGGACCGACTCGATGAGGGAGTCTTCCGCACGTCAAACTGGCTGCTCGAAAAGCTGAGTCCCTTGATCGGCTTCGCGCGCTCAAGCAGCAGAGCGTCTCCATCCTCCGCATCCGTCGCACCGGCCGGCAAAGCACCGCCGATCAGCGCGAGCATCAGGAAGCTGAATGCGCCTAGAGCGCGAACAGAGGTGGACTGAATAGAATGCACTGAATCCAGGGTATCAGAATTTAATCCATCCCCCCTTCAGGAAATCTTGAGAAATCCCTAAAAAAACATCAGTCGAGAACCCTTTACCCCGGGCTCGGGCGAGGTGAGAATAATGGGGTGCTGCCTCTTCATCCCCCGGTCACCCACCTGCTTTTTGATTTGGACGGAACACTCGTCGGCAATCGGAACTTCCCGCTTTCCTTTGAGTTCATCCAACGCTCCCTGAGGGCCCTGCGTAAATACGGGGGCTGGATCCGCGCGGTCCGCGCGCTGGCCGCGATCCAAAAGGAGTTCCGCGTCCCCTCTTCGGACCTCACCAACGATCAGCGCGTTCTGCGCCGCTTCGCAGCCATCTTTAAGATCGACGATGAGGAAGCCCGCAAGATCCTGCGAGAGAATCTCTTCTTCATCTTCCCGAAGCTCGAACGCCATTTTTTTCCCATGCCGGGCAGTGGCCCCTTCATCGACTGGGCGCGCGGACGTTTCCCCCTCTTCCTCGCAACCAATCCCGTCTGGCCGCCCGAGATTATCGAGCTCCGCGTGCGGTGGGCCGGTATCGATCCTGCGAGTTTTACGGGAATGTCCCACGTTCGCCGGATGCACTTCTGCAAGCCCCGTCGCGAGTACTACGAGGAAATCCTCGAGCAAGAAGGGCTCAACGAGGACCAGTGCCTCTTGATCGGCAACGACCTCAAGATGGACCTTCCGGCCACGGAGGTGGGGATCCGCGTGTTCATCGTCGTTCCGCAAGGTCCTCTTCGGGAGATCCAGCGTCCCGCCGGACACGCCCTGGCCTGGTCGGGCACTTACACTGACCTCCGCGATCTCCTCGAACAGCAGTAAACTGGCCCCTTTGAGTGTCCTCGGGGCCGCCACAAAGGTCTGAATTCGTTAGGAAACCACAAATGCGTCCTCAGGATCTGGTCGGGAGCAGGCGATAAGCCAATGATCCCGGGCAGGCGCCGCTTAGCGAAGGACACTCAAAGGGGCCAGTTTAAGGGGCGAGCTGAAGCCCCGCCACCGCTTTGACGAGGAAAACCCTTAACCATTCCCCTTCTTCTGACGAAGAGCCTGATGGAGCGGAGTGAAAAGAACCTATGTTCGTCATCATTGGTTACCTCGTTGTCATCGGATCGATTCTCATCGGGTACCTCGCCCACGGCGGGAACCTCTTGGTTCTGTGGCAATGGACGGAGTTCGTCATCATCGGGGGCGCCGGCGTCGGCGCACTCCTCGTGGCCAACCCTCCCTCGCTCATCAAGGAAATCGTCACGCAGCTCAAGGCCGCCTTCAAAGGGCATGAGCCCACCAAGAAGGAGTACAC
>JBEIOW010000283.1:0-3887 GCA_040377385.1 Bacteriovoracaceae bacterium
AAGGTGAGACTCGTGGACTTGGGTGCAAACCTCGACCATATTCAAGCCTTCGTCCCTTCTCTCATCGCCGCGACGAACTGGTTCCAACTGCTCGAAAGGAAGTAATCCTTTGCCTGTCCTGAAATCACAGCTCTCGACGAGTTCTGAAGAGTTCAAAAAAAACGCCGAGCATCACCGCAAGCTCGCCCAAGAGCTCGAATCGCGCATCGCGATCAACGCCGAAGGCGGAGGCAAGGACGCGCGAGAGAAGCACGAGAAGCGCGGCAAGCTCTTCGTGCGCGACCGCATTGATCGGCTGATCGATCCCGGCACGGCATTCCTAGAGTTCTCCGCGCTTGCCGCCTGGGACATGTACGAAGGAGCAGCGCCCGGCGCGGGCGTCGTCACGGGAATCGGTGTCGTCCATGGACGCGAGATCGTGATCGTCGCCAACGACGCCACGGTGAAGGGCGGCACTTACTTCCCGATGACGGTGAAGAAACACCTGCGCGCGCAAGAGATCGCGCGCGAGAACCGCCTCCCGTGTGTCTACCTTGTGGATTCCGGAGGCGCGTTCCTGCCGATGCAGTCGGAGGTGTTTCCTGATCGCGATCACTTCGGGCGCATCTTCTACAATCAAGCCAACCTCTCGGCTGCAGGTATCCCGCAGGTCGCCGTCGTCATGGGTTCTTGCACGGCGGGCGGCGCCTACGTCCCCGCGATGAGCGACGAGACCGTGATTGTGAAGAACCAGGGCACGATCTTTCTTGGCGGCCCCCCGCTCGTCAAAGCGGCCACTGGCGAAATCGTCACGGCGGAAGAGCTGGGCGGAGGCGACGTGCACTCGCGCACGAGCGGAGTGACCGACCATCTCGCCGAGAATGACGAGCACGCGCTCGAGATCACTCGTGACATTCTGGCGCACCTGAATCGTCCGGCGCCTTACGCGATCGAAAGACTCACGCCTGAAGAGCCGCTCTACGACCCGTCCGAGCTCGCCGGCGTCATCCCCACGGATTTGCGCAAACCCTTCGATATCCGCGAAGTGATTGCCCGCACCGTCGATGGCTCGCGCTTCCATGAGTTCAAATCGCTTTATGGGAATACGCTCGTGACCGGCTTCGCGCACATCTGGGGCTACCCTGTCGGCCTCGTCGCCAACAACGGCATCCTCTTCAGCGAAAGCGCACAGAAGGCTGCGCACTTCGTCGAGCTCTGCTCCCAACGCAAGATCCCGCTCGTATTCCTCCAGAACATCACCGGTTTCATGGTGGGGAAAAAATACGAATCCGGCGGGATAGCCAAGGACGGAGCCAAGATGGTGACCGCCGTCTCGAGCACGCAGGTGCCGAAATTCACGGTCATCGTCGGCGGATCTTTCGGCGCCGGCACCTACGGCATGTGCGGTCGTGCCTATCAACCGCGCATGTTGTGGATGTGGCCGAACGCGCGCATCTCCGTCATGGGCGGTGAGCAGGCCGCCGGCGTGCTCTCGCAGGTGAAGACGGAACAGCTCGAAGCCAAAGGCAAGAAACTGAGCGCTGCCGAGATCGCTGCGATCCAGGATCCGATCCGCGAGCAGTACGAACGCGAAGGCAGCCCTTACTTCTCGACCGCGCGCCTCTGGGATGACGGCGTGATCGCACCCTGGAAAACGCGTGAGATCCTATCGCGCGCGATCTCGACTTCCCTCAACGCCCCAATCGAAGACCCGAGACCTTTCGGCGTCTTCAGGATGTAGACATGGCTTGGTTCCTCTCTTTCGGTCTCGGTTTTCTCATCACGCTCCAAGCCGCGTTTAATCGCGATCTCTCCGTGAAACGGGGTTTGCCGACGGCGCTCCTCGCCAATAACTCCGTCGCGCTCGCGGCCAGCGTCCTCGTCTGGGCCGGCTGGATGTGGATGTCCCGGCGCGCGGCGATTCCGATGACGGATCCCCTCATCGCGGATCTTCAGCAAGCGAGCGCTCCCCCGCTTTGGATTTGGATCGTTCCCGGTTTGATCGGCATGCTCTTCGTGATGGGTGTACCCGCCGCCATTCGGGAATACGGCGCGCTGAAGGTGACCGTGGGGATCATTGCCGGCCAAATCGTGGCGAGCATCGCATGGGATCTCTTGCGCGAAGGCCAGCCCATGACCGCCTCGCGGGGCATCGGGGCCGGACTGGTTCTCGTCGGTGCGATTCTCGCTTCCCGCTGATGCAAAACGCCCCGGCACAAGGGTTGCTCAATGGTCCACTGCTGAAACAGCAGGAGAACCGAAATGAACCACCCTCTCACAAAAACTGCCCTCACTCTTTCGATCGTCGCTCTAAGCACTGCGCTCGCCGTCTCGGCCGAGGCCGCTGATCCGATCCTACCTAAACCTCGTCCCGTCACCGAAGAAGCGAATCTTCGCCCGCATATCGGCATCCTCTTGGGGATCCAAGATCCATTTGGCCCGTTGAAGCCAGCCCTCAACTACGGAATCGACGCCGGCTTTCAGCCGATGATCCCGTTCGGAATCGGTCTTCAGCTCGCACGCGCCACGACCTCATCGGAATTCACCGGAGGTGAAGCGCGCAGCTCCCAGACGACCCTCCTCGTCACCAAAACCTATAACTTCGGCGGCGACGTCACCGTCCTGAGCTCGTCCTACATCGGCCTCGGTCTCGGTGCCGCGTTCGATAGCCGCTCGGTTCTGATCGGTGCGGTCGAATCCGCTTCGACGACATTTACCCGTTTTGCCATCGCGCCCGTCGTCGGGTTCGACTGGCTGGTCGCTTCAGACTGGACCGTGGGACCTCAATTGCAGTACCTCGGCGTGATTGGTCCGGACAGCCCGGACTCGCTCAATCTGCGAGCGCTGGTGAAGTACTGGTTCTGATTTGAACGGCTTCAACTTCTGGCTCACCTGTCGTTCCGAGGCGGCAGGTGGGCCAAAATTCTTTTTTTGATCCGTAGCGTCTGAGCTAGGATCAAGGTCCATGCACATTCCCGCGCTCATTCGCGATCTTGCCGTTCTATTGGGCGCAGCGAGCATTTCTACCCTGATCTTCCGAGCCTTTGGCCAGTCCATGATTCTCGGCTATATCTTGGCCGGGGTCCTGATCGGCAGCCACGTCTCGTTCTTCCCGACGATCGTCGAAGTCGAAAACGTTCAGGTCATGGCCGAACTCGGCGTGATCTTCTTCCTCTTCACACTCGGTCTCGAGTTCAGCTTTCGGAAGCTGATGCGCGAGGGTGCGGCGCCCGTTCTGATCGCGGCGATCGAAGTCCTCGTGATGACCTATCTCGGCTACCTCATTGGGTCGGCCTTGGGCTGGAGCGGGATCGACAGTCTTTTTCTTGGCGGGATGCTCGCCATTTCGTCCACGACCATCATCATCAAGAGCTTTGAAGAGCTCGGACTGCGCGAAAAAAGATTCGTTTCGACAGTCTTTGCCGCGCTGATCGTCGAAGACGTGGTTGCCGTCCTGCTCTTAATCGCGCTCAGCACGATCGCGGCAAGCCGGCAGTTCGAAGGGACCGAGCTGTTGCTGGCGCTCGGCAAGCTCAGCCTCATTCTACCCATCTGGATTCTCGGCGGACTGTTCATTCTGCCCAAGCTCCTTAAAAAGCTCCGACGCCTCCTCAATTCCGAGACTCTCCTCATCGTCTCGATTGGGCTTTGCCTCGGATTCGTCATGCTCTCGCAATCTTTCGGTTTCTCTCCCGCGATGGCGGCCTTCATGACCGGCGCCTTGCTCGCGGAAAGCTCCGAAGGCAAGCGCATCGAACACCTCCTCACCCCGGTGCGGGATCTTTTCGGCGCGATCTTCTTCGTTTCCGTCGGGATGCTTCTGGATCCCGCCAGTCTCGCGGAGCACTGGAAGGCGATCCTGATCATCACCGTCGTCACGGTCGTCGGAAAAATCCTGAGCACCGGAG
>JBEIOW010000526.1:0-2047 GCA_040377385.1 Bacteriovoracaceae bacterium
CGACCAAACGCGGGCACGCGGGAACCCTGAAACAGGACCTCGCGCCAGAGCGCGGGAATCCAGTTCCACAGCCAAAAGCTCAAGATAGCCGAGATACTTTTTAGCCGCGTGCGGGGTTGCTCGTGCCGTTCCGCAAGATCACTCAGCACTAAGCGCAACTCTTCTTCAGAGAAATGTCGGAGAAGGCCTTCGGTAATCACCGTCCAGCGGGTTCCGGAGAGTGTCCGGAAAAAGACCGCATTGGGAGCGGATTGGCGCGAAATCGCCAATCGTTCACAGACTGGGTTGCCTCTTTCTTCGCGCAACCTCTCCAGCGTACGAACCATTCCTTGCGCCAGCGAATCCGCAGAATTAAATCCAAGAACGCGAGAAAAGGTCCGCTCGACGCTCAAAGCTGCGATCCACCAGGGGATCCACGGAAGCAGGAGGCCGACCGCTGCCCCAGGCAAGTTGAGGGTGAGGTAACCGGTCGCACTCAGTAAAACGGACGAAAAGAGAGTCCAAAGGTAGGGCCGCATCGAGCGGTCAGCTTAACTCGGTTTCTTCCGTGAGTTCAAGAAAGTGGGCGGCTTCTGCAGAGTAATCCCCGCCCGGAGGGTGTCTTTGGTGTTCTCTTCCATCTCTAAAGGTGGGTGGTGAAGGTCAAAGCCCTTTTCACGATTCAAGCCCTGAACACGTAAACGCAGATCCGTGGGATTATTGGAGGCTCGCATGGCGTCATCCATCGTGATCGTGCCCGCGGCGATGAGTCGCTCTAGAGAGAGATTGAAGGTCTGCATCTTGTAGTAGTCGTTGGACTGCGCGATGAGATCCGGGATCTTCTCAAGCTGATTCTTCGCGATATAGCCCTCGACCGTAGGCGAGTTGATCAACACCTCGCACGCGACCACCCGGCCCGTTCCGTCAGCGCGAGGAATCAGTTGCTGCGAAGTAATGGCAACCAGGGAGCTTGAAAGCTGAATCCGGACTTGGTCCCGAATAGACGCCGGAAATACATCCACGATCCGATCGATGGTACCAACGGCATCGTTGGTGTGGAGCGTGGAAAGCACAAGATGACCCGTTTCCGCCGCGGTCAATGCCGTCTGAATCGTCTCTGGATTTCTCAGCTCACTAATCATGATGATATCAGGATCTTGCCGAAGACCGGCGAAAAGCGCGTCCTGCAGCGAATGCGTGTCGGAACCTACTTCTCTCTGCGTAATGCTCGCTTTGATATCGCGATGAAGAAATTCGATCGGATCTTCGATGCAAAGGACATGAACGCCACGACTCTCATTGATGTGTTGAACCATCGCGGCCAAAGTCGTCGATTTGCCGCTACCCGTTGCGCCCGTGACCAGAATCAAGCCGCGCGGACGCTGACAAAGCTCCTGCAGTACAGGAGGGAGACCGAGATCATCCAATCGAGGAATGGTCCAAGGGATCATGCGAACCACGCCCGAAAGCTGGCCCTGCTGGAAGAATAGATTACAGCGGAATCGGCCGAGCCCCGTCACACTGAACGAAAGATCAATGTGGCGCCTCTCTTCGAGGTCCTGAGCTTGTTTCTTGGTGAGAAGACCGTAGACGAGCCCTTGCACCTGCTCATTGGTGAGGTCGCTCATTTTCGCGGGAACCAGTTTGCCGTTCACTCGAAAGAGCGGCGGACGACCCACTTTGATGTGGAGGTCAGATGCGTTGTACTTCACCAAGGCGCGCGCGAGGTAGCGCATGTCGAGCCGGTATTGCTGCTTTTCTGGCGCGGCCTCTGAGTTCTCCTCGGTATCATCGGGTAGAACTACGGCGGCGAGCGTGGACAGAGTGCTCATGCCGCCTCCTTCTTTTCTGATTTTCCGGCATTGGCGCCATTCATTGCCCAGGCCAACATCAGCCGAAGCTCGATCGCCTTGGCGGCTGAAGAGCAGAGCGAGGTCAGTAGCTCGAGATCTTCTGGAGTATAGCCGTCGTCTCCCACTTTATTGAGGAGTTCGAGCACGCCGTAGACCTTGCCTCGAATCAGGATAGGAATCGCGATCAGATTACGGGTTTGAAAGGAGAGTGCATC
>JBEIOW010000207.1:0-4827 GCA_040377385.1 Bacteriovoracaceae bacterium
CGGGAGACGTGCATCTTGCGGTCTTTGTTGCCGCTTTCAGTCTGGCGATCTCGAGTCGCCTTTCCTGGCTCCGTCTCACGACGCTCACCATGACGACCGCGATGGTTTTCACGGTGCTCACCGGAGCCGCCGCCATCTTGCTTTTCCAGGTCCCCGCCGTCGTGGCTGCCGCTCACGCCGCCCCGGTCGCACACGCGCTCCTTTGGCTGTCCGATCGTCCACGCGCCCTCGTGGCGTGGCGTATCGGCTTCGGGTTCGTCGAGCTGATCCTCGCGTCGGCGTTGACGACGGAATTCTATCTCTTCCTCCTACTCGTCGCCTTCACGCTGGTGTCCACTCTCGCCCTCTCCTGCCTCTTCCTCGCCGCCGAACAAGGCAGCACCGGCCAGGAACCGCGCTCCACGCCGATTCCAAAGCGCTACCTGCGACAAACGCTCAACAACTCCGTCGTCCTCTTCGTCGCCAGCATGATGATCTTCCCTCTCCTTCCTCGCGTCGATACGAGCGGCAATTTCCGCTGGAACCAGGCCCAGACCGGCTACACCGAGCAGGTGACGCTGGGGAGTTGGAAGCCGATCAACGGACAGGGCGAAGGTGCCCCGATGCTCAGGATCTTCAGCTCTGAGCCCGTCGACCTCACGCGACTCTTCTACAACGGCCTCATTCGCGGCCGGGTGCTTGACCAGTTTGACGGAGATACCTGGTCACCTTCGCCACTACGCCCCAGCTACGTGGTTGGAAGAAGATTCGATGAGAAAGCCCTCACCGGCCTACGTCTGCCGAAAGAGACCGTGAAGATCGAGGTTGTTCGGGAGCCGATGGAAACCAACTCGTTGCCGATTCCGTATGCCGTCGAACGTGTCCGCTTGACCTCGGAGGAGCCAGTCGACCTTTCTCCTTCCTGGCGCGGCGAATATTCTGGCGGCCGACTCTACAATCGCCGCGTGCATTACGAAGTGAGCTTCCATCCGTCGATTCGGTTTCTCAATAGCGCCATCGAAAAGGATCCTCCGCTCAATACGCACGTTTTGGTTCCCACGAAACTTCGCACGGACCGACTTGAGAAGCTGAATCGCCGCATTCTCGGCTCAGTCAGCTCGACCGCGGACAAAGTCAAAGCCCTTCGCGACTTCCTGCGCGACGAAAATTTCAAGACCCTTGAGAACGGACAAACCGACCTCACCGACGAGGCGACCGTAAACAACTCTCTCCACCCCATCGAAAATTTTCTCTTCGTGCGCAAGGCTGGGCACTGCGAGCTTTACGCGAGTTCGACCGCGCTGTTGCTACGCATGAGCGGAGTGCCGTCGCGGCTCGTGGCTGGATTCCGAATCTCTCGTTCGGCGGTCGGAGGTGTGCTCACCGTCCGTGCCGGCGATGCCCACGCCTGGGTGGAGTACTTCGATCCGCGGTTCGGCTGGACCGCGTTCGACCCCACCCCGAGACTTTACTCGGAGGGCACTTGGATCGATCAGTTCCGGATCGGGTACGAGGTCCTGAGCAGCTACTGGTACAAGTACATTCTTTCCTACGGCGAAGGCGGAGCTGCAGTTTACTTCGCCGACTTCAAACGCTGGGCGAAAGATTTGCCAGCTCGGAGAGCCGAATTCAAAAAAGCGGTTTCGCAGCTGGATGATGAGCTTGTCGGCCCGATGACCGCTCTGTTGGTGCTATCGCTGAGCTTCGCCACGCTGCTGTTCCTGAGGCGGAGGAGTCGAATCGAGCAATTCGGGGACTGGAACGGACCTCGTGAGCTGAAGCGACTCCGGGTTCGCATGCAACGTCACCTGAACAAGCGAAGAAAAGAAGGACTGGCGACCCCTGAAGCATTCGTGAACCGCTGGACGACGGCCTACGCCGAGGCTCGCTTCCGCGAAGATCTTCCGCCCGCCCGCCGAGACGCCCTGCTGAAGGAGCTCCACTCTCTTTCGCGCGGCCAATACGACCATGACCGCGCCTCCTGATTTCACCCTTGCCGGATGATCTTCGACGCGTTACCAAGTCCATAAATCAACATAGTAAGCATTTATATCGAGTATTATTAAGATAAGTTGATTTTATACCTGAACGGCACAAGGAACAACCATGGCCCCAACCAGCCTTCCCCACCCTACAGAGCTTCGCTATTTTCTCGCTGTAGCGGAGTGCCTCAACATCTCGCGAGCCGCCGAGCGTATCGGCGCTACCCAGCCGACCGTAAGCCTCGGCATCCAGCGCCTCGAGCGATCCGTCGGCTTGCCGCTTCTCACGCGCGAAAAGCGCGGCGTGAAACTCACTCCCGCCGGAAAACGTTTTCTCGCGCAAGCACGACAGCTCTTGCAGCAATGGGAACGATTGCGCACGGAGGCCATCCAAGACCACGAAAGCCCTCGCGGCTCTTTCTCTCTCGGATGTCATACGGCGGTGGCGCTCTACACGCTTCCGGAGTTCCTCACTAAGCTGCTTGCGCAACATCCCGGGATCGAGTTTCGACTGGAGCATGACCTCAGTCGCAGGATCACCGAAAAGGTCGCGCGGTTCGAAATCGATCTCGGCATCGTCGTCAATCCGCTCGAACATCCCGATCTGGTCATCACCGAACTTCTCGAAGACGAGGTTGCCTTTTGGAAGCACCGATCCCTGAAGGAGGAGTCCCTGCTCCTTTGCCACCCCGAGCTCGGACAAACTCAGGCTCTGCTCAAGAAGGCAAAGAAGGCAGGGATTCGGTTCGAGCGCACGCTGACGTCAGAGAGTCTCGAAGTTCTCGCGGAACTCACCGCGTCCGGCCTCGGTGTCGGCCTCTTACCAGCGCGAGTCGCTCGCCGCGGAGCAGGCCGCCAACTCAACCGCATTGGCCCGTCGAACCTCGGCGTCCGCGATCGCGTCTGTCTCGTTCATCGCGTCGATTTCCCCAAGAGCGGAGCGTTCCGCTTGATCACCGAAACCCTCAAGAAAACACTGAAATCCAACAGCGCGCTTTCCTGAAAATCGGTGTCTCAAGGGACACACCTCCTCCAACGAGAATGGTTGACGCATAGAGTCATACGCGTCATTCTTAATGGGTATGAAACGATTCCACTCGGTTGCCGGAAGAAGCCCGTCTATCCGCCTTGCTCTGCTCGCCGCCCTCGTCGGCGCGGGCCTACTTGGCGCCAGCTGCTCGCACGTCAACGTCGCGAAGACCTGCTCCGCGCCCTACGCGCGAAAGGGCGGAGAAACCCTCGAAGCGTGCGAATCCGAACGCGCGCCCGCCAGTCGGCCGAACGCACGCACGCAAGATCCCAAATTCGATCCTTTCAAGCGCCAGCGGATGCGGGAACACTGAGATCATCGCCAAATGGCGATATTGGCAGTGACGTAGGACGCGAGGTACTCGGCGTCGGACGGGGAGACTCGGACGATCTTGCAGCCGACTTTCGTGCCGGTCCATTTCCGGTCCTGCGGGATCGGAACCAGGCTGCACACCTCAATGTCGACCAGGAACTCGCGATTCTGAATCCCGAGCAGACAGTTCCGTAGGATCGTCCCGCTTTGGAAAAGTCCCGCCTCGCGCGGCGAAACCACCTGAAAACCGAGTCCCGACGAACTGATATCGAGCAGCCGCTTTTGCACCTTGCGTGCGGAACCTTCCACCGCGTCGATCGTGATGAAAAAATCGTAGCCCGATGGAATGTCGAGACGATGTTCTTTACGGCGCTGAATTTTGAAGAAGCGCATCGGCGCAAGAACGCTCATTCGCTTCTCACCTAGCTCGATGCGCGTCGATCGCACGCCGAGCAGAAGCAGGCCTTTCAAGAAAACAATCAGCATGCACTCGAGCGGCGAGTCCGGGCTGGCAATCAGCGGCTCGATGGCGCGACGAACGTCCGCGTAGGTGTCATCCGCAAACTCCAGCTGGATGTGATCCTGGGTCGACGGGTCCGCGACGCGCGCGCGGAACTTCGTCGGCAACGAAGAGAACTGAACATCCACCTGAGGATGACTGCTCGACGCCTGATCGAAGAGACGGCGAATCTCAATCGGATCGGTCAGCGCCTGAAAGCGCGGCTCGGGTCCTTTCGCTTGAACTTGTCCAACGACTTTGGCCATTCCTCTCCAGTGTAGCAGTTCAATCGGAATTCGATACAGCTCTGTGAATCACGAAAGAACGCAGGCCCTCACGAAGGGCGGTAAATGAAAACGGACGACGAACGACTCCCCTCATCTCGCCCGTAAAGGACGGGTCCTCGTGGGTCTCTTCGGAGAGAATCCAGAAGCGGGGAATCCGGCAAAGAATCGGGTCGCGATCCAACTCCGCTTCGGCCTCGCGGGGCGTGAGGTCCTCGAGCACCAGATCCAGGAGAAGGAATGCCTCCTCCGTAGCGTCAGCAGATTCACGCAACCTCGAAAAGGCGTCGCGCGCGAAACCGCAGCACTCCGTCTCGAACTCAGGGGAAAGCACATCCTCGTACCGTTCCAAGGCTTCCCAATCGTCAGCGACGATCCAGATTCGCTTTCTCACGCCACTTGCTCCAACCGTGTAGTGAACTCCCAAAGACTGGGGACGTTCCGGGACTAAAACCTTTCATCCGATCCAAAACGCACCCAAGGCTACTTTCTCATCTTCCGCGGCCCGAGGCGCTTACGCAAAGCATTAAGTTATCGGAATCAGGCCGCCAGAGCAATGACGCACATGCACCCAAGTCGCCTAAAAAGTCCTGCCTTTTCAGTGGCATAGAAGCTGCTCTCCATCCCTCAGCGTTTCAATACCGACGCTGTGTTCAATTCAAAGAGAGAGGGAGTGAACTCACATGAAAGCAAGGATCCTATCCACGGCTGCCGTTTTGGCGGCCGTTCTGTCCAGTCCAG
>JBEIOW010000112.1:0-6590 GCA_040377385.1 Bacteriovoracaceae bacterium
CGGCCATCGCGAGCTGGTCGCACCAGGTCGTATCGGGATCAATGACGAGAAAAGATTTTAGAATCGGACGACCCAAAAACTCCCCCGTTTCAGTTCTTCTAAAAGTGTACCTGACTCATAGAGTAAAGCTCAAGACGGCCTCTTGGGGCGGGAAGGGATTTCGACGCTGAGAGCCGCGCCCGGTTAGCGTTCGCTAACTTATTGAAATTCTAAACATTCTAATGACAGTCACCCTCCTTGTTGGAGACGTTCAATCATGTTATGACACATAGCGTTATTTCATTCACTCGGTCTGACGCGTCTCTTTAGGGAAGGTTCAAGTGAAACGGGTTCTCATCTTCACACTGACCACCGGCCTAGCGGGGTTCTTGGCCGGGTCATGCTCAGCTTTGGCTGGCGACGCGAAACTTTACCTAGAGCCCCATGCTTATGGCGGCGCGCGCGGCACCGAGCCCCGCTTCCAGAGCTGGCAGGGCGTCCACTATGAAACGGGCGCAGCCAATACCGACGATGCCACCTCTCGTCTGAAACTCCGTTGGGAGGCCGAGGCAATCGGACGAAAGGACAGCTCTCTCGACATTGACCGTGCGTGGATTCGCCTGACGCCAAACATCACGCTCGGAAGAATTCACCCCTGGGAACTCGTCGGCAATCCCGAAGCCTCACGCCCTTGGGGAATGGCCGCCCAATCTCAACCACAGAATCGCGGCATCGCGCTCGGTACCTTGGACCGCTCCCAACCGTTTCCTGAACCCGTTCTGATGGGCTGGATCGGTGCGCACTTGCATTCCCATGCCCGCGCGCAGGAAACCGATCGCACGCGATGGGCCGTATCCTTCTCGCCGCTCTTCGTTCCCAGTATGGGATCGGAAGTCACCCTCTCCACGGAAGAAAGTGTTTCCACCAGCCGCTTCGGCCGTCGCCCACCCGCTACGCTTCGCGTGAACAATGCGCTTCTCCCTCTGCGCTACCGAATCGACACCTCGCGATTGCTGGAAGACATTCTGCTGCAGCCGCAAATGGCCGTGCAGTTGTCGACGCCGCTTCTAAGTCAGGCCTGGCAGAATCATATTGGCGTCACGCGCGCTCCACAGCCCGATGCTCGTCCACAAGCGGATGGGTTTGTGCAGGTCGGGCTCGAAGACGTGTATGCCGTAGCCGTGGTCACGCCCAGCTTTCCGCAGCGGTGGCGAGGCTTCTGGCGAGGCGATCTCGCGGTTTCTCCCTCGTGGACGTTGTTTCACTCCGTCGCGTGGACCTCGAGCTCACCTGGCGAAATCGAAGTCGGAGCACGCTCTGGTGCCTGGGAGGCTTCCTGGCTCGGACGCCTCGCTCAGAGCACTGGCGACGACCCTATCTACGCTGAGAATCTCGGCCAAATCTCTGGCTCTATCGCGCTATCCGAGAGCCTCACTTGGCTGGGCGGCATCAAGTACCACTTCCAACAACAAGGGACTTGGCTAAGGACCCAGCTGCTTTGGAAAGCTCGAAGAAACTTCGCGGTGCATGTGGGCGGAGAGGCGTTCGGAGGCGGAGTGAACGCTTACTTCGGGGAGTGGCGAACCAATGACCGCGTCTGGATAGGCGTGCAGTGGGGGATGGGGACATGATGAAGCTACGAGCTTGGACGCTTCTCCTCACCGTTGCCGCTCTCGCCCTGCAGAGTGCGGGTTGCAGTCTCTTCCGCGAGAAAGAACTCGACGGGAAGGAAGTCAAACGGGATGAAACCGAGATTTCCGCACAGAACTGCGACGTGATCCCACCCAATGGTTTTGACGAGCACAATGCGGGAGTCGTCCTTCCACGATCGCTGGATTGCCTACAGAAAATCGTAGATGAAGCCTTCAACTCCGTGCGCGGACAAACTGAAAACGAAATCTCCGTACGCGAAGTCGAAGCTCTTCATCGTCGCGGCGTAGTCGACTTGGGGATCGAGGAATCCGACCAATGGCGCGCGCTCGAAGGCGTCATCTCGCTCCTGGACCCAGCCGGACGCCCGGTCATCCAGAAAAAGCGCATCGATGGTCTCATTCAAATCCTGCGCGAATACGCCGGGCTGTACGCCAGGAACGCAGAAAAACTCCTGAATTCTCCAAGTGAAGTGCCGGACTCCGAGCGCCTTCTTCTCGTTCAATTGACGGATCGTTTCGCCGCGTTCTTCGACGGCCAAGGCAAGGTTTCGTCCGAGCAGATCCAGGAGATCATCTCCTACCTCGCCAAAAAAGCGACTGAGGCAGCAGCCGAGAAAAATGAAACCCCTCTATTCTCCTGGCCCATGGGCCGCGAAAGGGAGTGGGCCGCCGCCGTCTTCACATTGAAGGATCTCCTCATCTCGAACGACTCCGGACGGGCCGTTCTTGAAGCCAAAGGGCTTGCTCGCTTGTTCCGCCTTGCTTCACGCGTTGCCGCCGAGATGAGCCTGAGCGCAGAGTGGCTGAAGAACAGTGGAAATCCGCTCGTGATGCCCGGCGCTGAGATGCGAGGGGAGTGGGAGAGAGTCGGGAAGATCGTTCAATCCTACTTCAATGACCACCGTTTCCAGACCCTGTCGGCGGATCAGTTCCGGTGGGCGGCAGCGACCCTCATGCCCGATTCCGGCATCGGAGACTCACTCAATGACGTGGTCCGCCTCACGCAGCGTTTAACTCCTGCGGAAAAAAGAAAGAACGGCATCCACGCTATTGGGATCGCTCCGCTCTTTGACGTCTTGCCCTTGATCTACGACGATCTCAAGGACGCCACGCGCGCTTTCGGGCACTGCCCGCTGCCCGAACAACTCCGCGAACGAAAGCGAGAAAATGATCGGCTCCTAAAGGAACGTCGCTACGATGAAATGTTCGCGATGGGTTGCGAGATCACCCTCCGGGACGCGCTCCGTGGACCTTCTCCACAGCTCCGCAGCGTCGCACTCAAGGGGAACCTCAATTGGCCAGATATGCGCCAGGTCTCTCGCGACGGTTCTAACAATACTGACAGTCCCGTGCGCCGCCTCGACGCCACCTTCAATTGGGACAGCGTCACTGAACGAATGATCCAGCGGAGAATCATCGGGAGAGTGTTCAACGCCTTTGATCGAGACGGCGATGGCCGAATCCTCATCCCGGCTCGTCCCGACGATGAGAAACGCGAAATCCTCGATCTCTCTTTTGCGCTCTTGCGCCTCATCTCTTCACAAGAAGAGGGGAGAGACCCTTCGGACCCGTTTGGCGGGCAGTTGGAGGCGCGCACGCGCAGTCACGTTCCCGTGAAGCCGGCAGCGCTCGCATCCGTCGTGGGATTGATCGGCGATCGTTGGTCGAGCGACGGCGATCAGGACGGCCAACTCAATGCCGACGAGTTCTTCACGATCGTCTCCACTTACATGGCGATCCAAAGCGCCGCTGACCAAGTCGCGTCCTCGCTGAAGAGCGACCTCAAAACCCTAAGGACCCCGCACCAGAACGATCCCCGTTGGTTCATCAGCGAAACTGACTGGCGCTATTTCCCGGATCCCATTACTCGCGCGCTCTTCGACGCAGATTGGTCGACTGACTGGGTATATCGTCGCTCTCGACTGATCGGAGCGCTTAGCGAAAGAGGATACGAGTACTCGCTACCGGCGATCCAGGACGACCTGCGGGCGATTCCCCCAGAGCAACGCCTCTCCCTTTTCCACGCCTTAATCGGAAGTCCGGAGCAGCCCGCGTCGCTCTATCGCTCCAACGCCGTTTTCAATTTTAATATCGACACCTCCGGACCGACGAGTTCGACGTTAGTGGGTACATTGTCGGAGGGTCCAGTCCTTCTTCGCCAATACTCCAAGGTGGGTGACGTCCTCGCACCAACCGCGCTCTTAGTCCTTCTCGACCGCATGATGATGCTTTGTGATCGCGACGAGGATGGTGCGCTCAGCTGGTCAGAACTCAGCTGCGCCACCCCGCTCGTGGTCGGGGCAGGCAGGGGAGTCGTGACCAGCGAGCTCGTGAACCTCGATCCGGGCGTCCATGACGGTTCGCAGATCTTGCTCCAGTTCCTCTCACAGCCCGGATTTCCGCAGCGCCTAGCCAAGGTCCTTCTCATGAACGGCAGCGTGCGCGAGCAGAGGCTGACCATGGCCGAGCTTGCGTCCGCGACCGAAGGAGCCAAGATCGGCTGGCCACAGATCGCTAAACTGATCGGCATGCCTGAAGGCGCAACGCCCGCGCAAGCCAATCTCTGGGCCACGGAAGCGAGGTCCCGCTACCAGCGGTGCGATGCCAACGCGAATGACCGCATCGATGGGGAAGGGGAGCAGAAGTGCCTCACGGACTCGCTCCTCAAGCAAACGCTGGAACTTCTTAAGCAGCTCGTGCGCCAAGAGGGGATCTCCGAATCCGTCGCGCATGGACTTCTGGACCAATTCGTCCAAGTTGATCTCATTCGAATCGCCTTCATCTTCGCGACGCTCGACGACTCCGAGATGGACCGAATCTTCGAGCGAAATCCCAATCTGCGGTCGAGCACCGCAAAGATTCTCCAAGTTCTCGAGGACGCCATCCGCAGGAGCAAAAAGATATGCCTGGACCAGGATTGCTAAGCGCCGCCGTCGCGCTCAACGTGCTGACGCTCAACGTCTGGGGATTGCCCGCCATCGGGTTTCTCGTCCCGAGCCCCATGCGTGCCGAACGAATGACCGCGATCTGCGAGGTTTTGCGTGAGCAGGCCGCGCTTCCCGCGCTCGAAGGCTGGGACGTCATTCTCCTTCAGGAAGTCTGGACCGCGGAAGATCGCACCACGCTGAAAAACTGCGGCTATACGCATTCTGTGGATCTGGAAAACACCCAGCGCGCGCTCGACTCCGGACTCATGATCCTCAGTCGATTCCCGCTGCGAGAAGGTAAGAAGCTCGTCTTCAGCGAGCAGGCGAGCGGTGACCAAGCCGTGTCTACGGGCGAAGCCTTCACGACTAAATCCGCGCTGATCGCGGAAGTCGAACTTGCGGCCGATCAACACGTGCTCGTCGCCAATACCCACCTGACTTCCTTTTATACGCGGGATGAAGCCAACGACGCTTTTCTCGTCACGCGACGAGTCCAGTGGCGGCAGCTCGTTCAGTGGACGCTTCAAAACCGGCGAACTCAAGCCGGTAGCCCGCAGCCGGTGATCCTCGGTGGAGATTTTAACTTCGGCCCGGGCTTCGCGCAGTGGCGCGAAATGGATTCGAGTCTCGGCACCTGGTCACAGGCACCGGGCGCCGAAGCCGCTTGCACGATCTGTCCGCCCAACCTCATGCATTCAGAAAATGAGGGAAAGGTGGATCACTTGGTCGGACTCTCCGGATTGTCCGCCGTCTCGGGCCAGACGGAGTTCACCGGAACGTTCACGATTCCGCGTCCGGCATCCTTTCAGGCTCCGTACAGCGATCACTTCGGGTACAGCACGGTCTTTCGACTGGATTAGGGCCGGGTAAAGGATGTGGCGCCCAAAGCGACCCAAACCCGTTGAGTCCGATAAGAAATATTATGTTACCCTAAATGCCTGGTCAGCTGAGGCTGGCTAGATGAGAGCCCGAATTAGAACCAGAACGAGATGCCCAGACCATAGGTCAGGCCGCTGTGGTTCACTTCCTGAGGCGTAAACTCGCCGTTCGTGACCAGTCGATCATCCGCAGTCGTATCGCCTTCGGTCACTGGCGCCGCTTCCGCCAGCTTCTGAATCCGGTAACCCAGCTGCGCTCCTAGACTGATGGACTTCGACAGGAAGAGATCGAAATCTACACGCAGCGACAGGCTCAGCGGCGAGCCTGAATAGATCGTTTCGTTCGCCGCCGTGTCGGCCGCCTGGTTCGCGGTGGACGAAAACTTCGTCCCCAACCCGAATCCAATCAGACCCCCAAACCCTAACGCCACCCCGGAGTCCCTCGGCGACAACGCCCAGTACATCATTCCCACCTGGATGGGCGTGGCGGAGGTCTTGAGCGTAAACGTTTCTCCGCTCCCTTCGACTTCCACCTCAACTGCGCGTGAGTACGTTTCGAAGTGGAAAACGCCGCTCCAGCTTGGACTGAATCGGTACATGCCCTCAAAGCCAAAACCAAACCCGGAGCCCATCTCCGTGATTTCGTAGAGCGTATTGATATTTGCGAGTTTGAAGGCCGAAATGCCCCCCAAGATCCTTACGCCAAATGCATTGTCGACGGACGCAGAAGCCGACGACGCTCGAGGTGCTGAACGTGCCCGCGTGCGCGGTGCCGCGCTCGGAGGCGCCGGCGGTGCAACGGCATCTCCCGGAGGCAGGCCGAGATTCGCGGCGTTGATCCAGCCGATTTTTCCGGAAGGCGCTTTGACCTTATAGTGGCCGCGCGTAGGTTTGTTGGAAGCGTAGATCTGCGTCCCGTAAGGGACCTCTTCGATGATTTCGGCACCGGCGTCGGGTCTGGAAAGCACCGGAGCAGAATCCACCTGAACACTGGCGGTTTGAACGGCTTGCGCCTCAAGCGGCGCCATCATCGACGGACCCGGTGAAGGCTGCTCGACGCTGTGGTGGCGCGGGGCGGACTATACGCTCGTTGGCCGCAACTACGACTACAGCCGCGGCCAGGCGCGCCGTCAGCGCATACGCTTTCAGCCGGC
>JBEIOW010000219.1:0-4560 GCA_040377385.1 Bacteriovoracaceae bacterium
CAAACGTCACGAGCTTCACCTTCACGCCGATCTTGGAAAGATCAGAGAGCATCAGCTCGCCCATCTTCTTGCCGTTCGGGTTGTAGGGGCGCGAAACCGGCATGTACCAGAGCGAGTAGGTCTTCGAGAAGTCGAAGCCCGCTTTTTCCAGAAGGGCTTTAGCCGCGACGGGATCGTGCGCGTAATCCTTCACCGCATTGTTGTAGCTCCAGATCGTCGGCGGGAGCGGGTTCTTCGCGATCGAGGCGTTGCCCAGGAAGATCGCGTCGATCAGCGACTGGCGGTTGATCGCCATGTTGATCGCGCGGCGGACGTCGACTTTATCGAAGGGGGCTTTCTTCGCGTTCATCGCGAGGTACGCGACGTTCAGCCCGGACTGCTCCATGACCTTGAGTTTGGAGTCCTTTTTGATCGCGGCCAAGTCTGCGGGAGCGGGCTCGGTGACGAAGTTGCACTCGCCGGTCTTGAGCTTCTGGAAACGCACTGACGGATCGGGCGTGATCAGGAACACGAGTTGGTCGAGCTTAGGCTTGCCACGGAAGTAGTCCGGGTTGGCCTTGTAACGGATCTGCGTGTCCTTCACGTAGCGGGTCATGATGAACGGCCCGGTGCCCACGGGTTCAACGTCCGTCTTCTCTGCAGTGCCTGCGGCCTTCATCTTGTCAGCGTATTCGGCCGAGGTGATGCTCGCGAAATCCATCGCGAGGTTGGCGAGGAAGGGCGCTTCAGGTTGGCTCAGCGTGAAGACGATCGTGTGATCGTCCTTCTTCTGAATGTCTTGGATGATTTTTCCGAGATCCATGGACTCGAAGTATTCGTACGTCCCGCCGCTGACTTTGTGGAAGGGGTGGTTCTTGTCGCGTTGGCGATTGAAGGTGAACAGCACGTCGTCGGCGTTCATCTCGCGCGACGGCTTGAACTTCTCGGTCGTATGCCACTTCACGCCTTTGCGGAGCTTGAAGGTGTAGGTCTTGCCGTCTTTCGACACCGTCCAGCTTTCGGCCAGCGCGGGCTGAATCGTCGTCTCGCCGTATTTGAACTCGACGAGGCGGTTGTAAACGTGGCGCGAGCTCGCGTTAAAGGTCGTACCGTCGGTGGCGAGCATCGGGTTGAAGGAGCTCGGGCTGCCTTCAGAACAATAGACGAAGGTTTTGTCCGCAGCCGACGCCGTCGAGACGGCAGCGGTCACGCTCAGTGCCGCAAGCGCGGCGATGGAAAAGGCGGAATGACGAATCATAGGATCGATACCCCCGTTGAAGATGAGAAAGTTCTCTCGGATCGGGGGTTTATCTCAGATAAGCCCACCGAAATCCCATCGAAAATCCTCCCTTCGGCGCGATCTTTCACTCCTCATAACGCGACGCATTTCTGGTTGGTTTGCTCAGCGCAACTCAAGCGAAAGAGGCCCAAAATACCCCCTGGTTTTGGTAAGTGAGATCGGGTGTTTGGTTTCGATCCTAGCGATCCCTTCCCGAGATTTCCGGAACCGAGCCCCGAGTGGCCCGATGTCTACCGTGCGGCGCAGAAACACTCCGCTCAGGTGGATGCCTGGTTGGGTTTGGAGATCGCGGAGACGGAAGAGCGAATCTCCCGATCCCGCCCGTATCGAGATCCTCGCGATGAGCAGGCTTGGGTGGGGCTTGCTCCCGAAACGCTACTCACTCCCTATTCCGAGTTTCGACAGCTTCTCGAGCAGCTTCGTCCTTCACCTCACGAAACGGTGGTCGATCTCGGCACGGCGTACGGTCGCTTGGGTTTTGTTCTCCATCGGCACTGGCCGGGGGTGCGATTTGTGGGGATCGAGCTCGTTGAGGAGCGAGTGGAGGAAGGTCGTCGTGCACTGAAACGATTTGGTGCGGTCCATGCGGACCTCAAGCAGGGAGATCTCCGGGACGGGATTCCGGAAGGAGAGAGTTTCTTCTTGTATGACTTTGGCTCGCGGCTGGCGATTGAGGAGGTACTCCAAGCGATGCGCCTTCGCGCGCGACGAGGGCCGATTCGCGTGGTGGCGCGAGGGCGGGCGTCGCGTGACGCGATCGAGCGGGACCACCCATGGCTTTCCCAGGTGATCCCGCCCGTTCATTCGGCACATTTCTCGATCTATCGCAGCGGTGAGGCACACTAGGTAGACCGCGCGGCTCGAGATCTTACTCAGCGCCGTTGCTGTCGCTGACGATTTTCGAGAAGCCGCTGAAACGGTAGGTCATCTTCTTGAAGGTCCCGTCTTCATCCGACCATTCGGTGTCGAAGCTGACATTGAGAAGAATATTGAGCATATGGCCGCTGTAGTTGCCGCTACCGACGCCGAGAAGCGTGATCGGGCTCATCACGATGATGCTGCCCGAGGTATTCAGGTTGTTACGGTTATCCGAGCTCTGCATGTTTTCGGTCACGATTCCGCGGAGAGGCTTCTGGACAACGTTGTGCCTTGGGTAATCCTGGTGGATCGCCTGCAAGCGCTGCTCGTACGCGGGTTTCACCGTCGGATTTTTCTTGATCCACTCGCGAGCGACTTCGATCCCTTTGGCGAGGATTTGGGCTTCCGTCGCGCCATTGGGGAAGCTGACCGTCTTGGAGACGTCGGCCGCAAACGAGGAAATTGAGAACAACGCAGAGACCACGAGAGAGAGGACAAGGGAAGCGGGTTTCATAAATACTCCATTCAGTAGCGAGGCCGCGGAGCGGACTCTGGGAGACAGCTCGTGAAGGAGGTTATGACGTAATGCGTCAAACAGGAAGGAAGTCTCCTGCGTCGGGCCCGGAAACTGTTCTACGAGGGTGATCACCGCTGGCGGATCGGCGTGCGGGTGGGAGTGAGGTGCTCCATGCGATCGAGCGG
The DNA here is from genome assembly GCA_040377385.1 of Bacteriovoracaceae bacterium. Classification (GTDB taxonomy): domain Bacteria; phylum Bdellovibrionota; class UBA1018; order UBA1018; family UBA1018; genus JBEIOW01. The sequence goes on from JBEIOW010000219.1 coordinate 2,840, forward strand.
GACCCCTGGCTTTTCCAAGGTGATCCCGCTCGTCGAAAGGCGATCTTTACGGTCGGAAGGTTTACTCGGCGACGATGTTCGAGAAGCCGCCGAACGTGTAGGTGAACTTCTTGAACGTCTCGTCGCCCAGCGAAGCGTTCGCGTGGAAGCTGACGTTGAGAAGGATATTGGTCATCTGGCCGGTGAAGCAGCCGCTGCCGATGCAGTTCGCGGTGATCGGGCTCATCACGAGGATTGCGCCGCTACGAGCGATTTCCTGTTGGCCGTGGCTCGTTTGATTCTCGATCACGATGCCTTGCAGGGCTTTTTGGCCGAGGGTGTAAGGCTCGTAGTGATCGCGAATCGTTTGCAGGCGCTTTTGAAACTGGGCCTTCACGGTCGGGTTGGTCTTGATCCAGTCGCGCGCGACTTCCACACCTTTGGCGAGGATTTGGGCTTCCGTCGCGCCTTTGGGGAAGCTGACGGTCTTAGTGATGTCAGCGGCGAAGGCAGTGAGGGAGAAGAAAGCAGAGATCACGAGGGACAGGGCAAACGTTTGGGTTTTCACAGGACACTCCATTCAATAGCGAGTTCAGGGATAGGACGAACTCAGGGGTTGTTAGGTCAGTCGATCGAATCTTCGATCTCTCCGCCACCGAGTGGGGTCCACTCGTTGGTGAGGCGGTATTGTGAGCGAAGCGCGGAGCGCTTCGATGCGTTGGCGTCGATTTCCACTTCGACGAACTTCGCAAAACGTTCGGCATAGCCGGAGTCTTCGCAACCGAAGAGCGGGTCGATGCCAGGGATGAGCGAGGCCTTCTCTTTGGCTCTTCCGCCCGCCACGATCTGCGCGGCGTAGGCTTTGGCTTTCGAGGAGAGTTCACCGGCGATTCCACCAACCGTATTGAGCCTTGGCGCGCCGGCGCGAGCGAAGAGCTGACGGTCATAGTCAGAGGCGTACGGGAGGCGAATCGATTTTTTGAATCCGCAAGCCGCTTGGGCTGCCGCGGTCAGCGGGAGGGTTTCCGGCTGGCCCGCATCACCGAAGGCCTGCGCGGCTTCTGCGATCCGGTCTTGCTCACCAAACACCGGCTGGCCCTTCACGACCACGAGACGCAGGTCCTTTTGCTCGGAGTTGAGCAGCGCGGAATAAGGATTGCCGGCAGCTTTCTTCACGAGCACGAGGTCGGCGAAGTAGCCTTCGGCCACGCGTCCGGCGACGTTTTCGCGGCGGATGGCCTTGGCGGCGTTTTCCGTCGCCATCTTCACAAGATCTTCGTCGGAAATGGCGCGCACGCCGGATTTCTTGAGGTAGCGCTTGGCGAGCTTCAGCTCGTCGAGAATGTTCTTTGAGCCGGTCGGCGTCCAGTCGGCGCCAATGGCGATGTTCATTCCGGCGGCTTTTGCGGCTTCGATATCGGCGGTTTCACCGTAGAGAAGCAGGTTCGAGAATGGCGACCAAACGAGAGAGACGTTTTTCTGCGCGGCTTCCTCGAAATCGGCGCGGTCCATGCCGACGCCGTGAATGATGGAGAGGCCGGGCTGGATGAGGTTCATCTCTTTCGCGTATCGGTACTCGCTCTTGTTGTACGGATCGTTGCGTTGACCTTCGCCCAGGTGGACGACGATCGCGAGCGCATCGCGGTCCGCGAAATAGCCAAGCGCGCTCTGGCGAACGGACTGCTCGAACATGCCGATGTAGCGTCGGACGTTGCTCGGGATCGCAAGCACGCCGGCCTTTG
>JBEIOW010000351.1:0-3204 GCA_040377385.1 Bacteriovoracaceae bacterium
GCCGCGAATTATCCGAGCGCTGGCGAAGCCGACTCGTCGTCCGACCCGGAAACGGCGAGCCGGGCGGGCGTAAATCCGAAAATCTCGGAGATCGGACGTCGCGCGAGCGCGAAGAGGTCCTGGGCGATGCCCGCGATCTGACGACGGAGCTCGGGAGAGCCTTCCGGGCTCCTATCAAACTGCTCTTGCGTCGACGCACCGGCCGACTCGCTGAGGGCGACACGCTCGCCAGCGAGGATCGCCCGCAGCTCACCCGACTTCTTCAGATCCTTCAGACGCTTGCGCGCGCCTTCGATCGTCAGCCGCTCTTCGTAGAGTAACGACTGAATGAGAAGGACGAGCAGGACGTCGTCGCGCCGGTAGACTCGCTGACCGGATTTGGATTTTTCAGGGCGAATGAGATTGAATTCGGTTTCCCAATAACGAAGCACATACGGCTTTACGCCGACGAGATCCGCCGCCTCACCGATTCGAAAATAAAGTTTCTGGGGAACTGATTCGGACCGAATCCGCATCACTCGTCGCCGTCCTCATCCTCGTCCTGCGCCTTGGCGGAACGGGTCTGGGGAACGATCGGTTTGCCTTCCAGGCTCGAATTCACTTCAGCACGCAGGACCTGCGAAGGGCGGAAAGTGAGGACTCGGCGCGCGGAGATCTCGATGCTCTCGCCGGTCTGAGGATTGCGGCCAATACGCGAACGCTTCTCGCGCACCACGAAGTTGCCGAACCCCGAAATTTTAATTTTCTGACCATGGGCCAGAGTGTTCTTGATGGAATCAAAGACCAGCTCGACAAGGTCGGCGGCCTCTTTCTTGGAAAACCCGATCTTTTCGTAGAGCGATTCGACGATGTCCGCTTTCGTCATTGCCACGGGTGAATCTCCTTCATCTCACTGAAGACATGTCACTCAAGAGTGACTGAGGAGACCTGCCCCGCTTTAGCGAAGCTGAGCCCCCAGCTCTTTTTTCCAAACCTCTAGAATCTGATGACTCGCCGCTTCAGTTTCTGCATCCTGAAGGCTTCGGTGATCATCCCCGAACACGACGCGGACTGCGATACTCAGCATTCCATCCGGAACAGGCTTACCTCTGTAAGTATCGAAAATCTTTGCAACCTTCGCAAGCGGTTTCCCAGCTTTGAGAGCAAGCTGCGTAATCTTTTCTGCCGAAACGTCTTCTTTGACGAGGAGCGCAAAGTCCCTTTCCATCACCGGAAATGCTCCCCAAGGAGTGAAGCTCTTGGACTCGGCAACGGGCCGAGAAAGCTTCGCCAGCGCCGCCCAGTCGAGCTCAGCCAGCCAAAGGCGTTCTTTCACCTTCAGGCTCTTACTGATCCGGGGATGCAACAGACCGAAGTGCCCCGCCACGACATTCCCCGCCAATACTTCCACCGACTGCCCCGGATGAAAAAGCGGGCTTCCGCCCGTACGAGACTGCGAGAACGGGATGAACCGCACGCCGCGCGCGCCGATCGAAGCGAGCAGGCCTTCCACCTGAGCCTTCAGATCATAGAAGTCGACCTCTCCCCGCTCCGAGCGTAACGCCGACGCATAACGCGGACCCGAGAGCGCGATTGCGAGCTTCCACGACTCCATGGCGGTGGTTTTCATTTCCCCATCCGCACGAACCGCGTCCGCGCCGGCGGCCATCGAGAAGGTCGGCCGCAGCTCAAAGAGGCGGATGGCCAAAGTGTCGGAGCTAAAGTGGTGGCGCCAATTATCTAGCGCATTGCGAATCAGGCCCGGCAAAAGCGAAGGCACCAAGCAATCGTGATCTTCCGTGAGAGGATTCACGACCTTCAGTGCCTGCGTGAAGCCGAAGGTCTTCAGCCAAGCCGACGACCCGAAGCCGAGGTTCACTGCCTCGCACAAGCCCTGGGATGCCAGCAAGTCCTTCGCGCGGTCGACCCCTTTCGCAAAAGCGCAGCCGAGGTCTTCGGCCAGATACCGAGGCGCTCCGGTCAGCGGAGGCACCGTCGCCGGCAGCCGATCGTAACCCAGCGTGCGCGCGATCTCTTCGGCGAGGTCCTCGCGGATCTGCAAATCGTTCCGATAGGAAGGAATCGTCACGCGCCACTGCGCTCCCTCGACTTTCACGGCGCAGCCATGCGCTTCCAACGCGCCCTTCTGCTCTTCCGTCGTAAAGGTCGTCCCCAGGAAACGGTTAAAATAGGCTCCCTCGACCAACACCTCGCGTGTCTTTGCGAGCTTCGGATCACGGCTCGGGCGAAACGCCGCTCCCGCGCCGACGATCTTTCCTCCGGATAACTCCTGAATCAATTGCGCGAGCCGGCCCATCACGCGCGGCAAGCCGCGCGGGTCCACTCCCCGCTCAAAACGGTGCGCGGCATCGGTCTTCTTGACATGACGGGACGAAGCTTTCCGAACGCGGCCCGGGTGAAATTCCGCACACTCCAGGAATAGCCTCGTCGTTTTATCGCTGACGGACGTATTGCCGCCGCCCATCACGCCAGCCAAGCCCACCGTCTTCTTCCCATCGACGATCACGAGCTCGCTGCCATCGCAGGTCACTTCCGTCTCGTCGAGCAGCGGTACCTTCTCGCCCGCATTCGCCAGCCGGACGCCGATTCGCGCACCTTCCAGAAGCGCGAGATCGTACGCATGAACGGGATGGCCAAATTCGAACATGACAAGATTCGTGGCATCGACGACCGAATTGATCGACCGCGACCCCATCGACTCGAGCTTGGTCTTGACCCATTCCGGCGATGGGCCGATCTTCACGCCTTCCATCACGCATCCGTAGAATTGCGGCGCGAGATCTTCGGCCTGCAGATCAATTGCGATCCCGCCCGCGGTCGCGCCCTTAAAGTCGAGCTCGGCCGCCTTGGGTGCACGCAAAGGCTTCCCCGTATGCGACGCCACTTCGCGCGCAATTCCCCACTGGCTCAGACAGTCACCGCGGTTGGCCGTCAGCTTGAGATGGAAGATCGAATCGTTGCGACCGAGGATTTCCGCCAGTGGCCGACCGAGCGGGGTCGAGGGAGGAAGAATCAGGATGCCTTCCGAAGAGTCCGCCAGCTTGAGTTCGGACTCTGAGCAAAGCATGCCGTTGGAGACGACTCCGCGGATTTTACCCGCAGCGATCTTCATCCCGTTCGGAAGATTCGCACCGACCTGAGCCAAGGCGACGATATCGCCGGCTTTCATGTTCTGCGCGCCGCAAACGATCTCGAGCGGTTCAC
>JBEIOW010000442.1:0-2586 GCA_040377385.1 Bacteriovoracaceae bacterium
CAGCAAGGCGGACTCCTGATTGAAAGGGATTCTGAATGCGCAATGCGTTACCAGGTCGGCCAGAAATTTACAATGAGCGGTGTTTAAGAATAGTCTCCTAAGAATGATCATTGCGATTGCTGGCGCTACGGGCCTCACCGGCGGCTTTGCCTTAGAACGACTGCTCGCGCATCCCCAGGTCCAGGGGGTCGTGGCCTTAGGGAGACGCTCCACGGGGAAGCTTCACCCGAAGCTCAGTGAAGTGAGTTTGGATGCCGACGCGGCGGAGGTTCGTGCTGATGGTTGGATCTGTTGCCTGGGGACCACACTTCGGAAAGCGGGCTCCCGAGAGGCTTTTCGCGAAATCGATCTCGAATTGCCGCTGCGCCTGGCTCGGTTGCTTCATCGGCAAGGCTGCGCTCGCGCGGCCATCGTCTCGGCGATCGGCGCGGACGCGGAGTCCCCTTTCTTCTATAACCGCGTGAAGGGCGAGATGGAGAAAGGAATGGAGCAGGTCGGCTTTACTCAGCTGTCACTGCTCCGGCCATCCGTCATTCTCGGGCAGCGCCCGGAGTCGCGTCCTTTGGAGCGGTTCGCGGGCCGCGCCTTGCGAATCGCTTCGCCGTTGCTCGGGGGGCCTCTGCGGCACTTCGCCCCGGTTGAAGCTGACGCGATCGCGAAGCGATTGGTTCAGGAAATCACGGAAAGTGTTCCTGGCGTGCACCGAGTTCCTTCCGGAGAGATTCGCTAAAGACGCCCATCCCCACGTCCGATGGATGGGGATGATCCATTTCCTTCTCGGTATCCTGACACTGAGCGTGTCTACGCCTGTTTCGTTCGAGAACGCTTTCGCGCCATCCGATTGGCAGTGCGGGAAGGTGACCTGGGCGGAAGAGCCGATCGTGGATCCTTCCAAGCTCTTTATCGGAACGGCGATCATCGATTGCGAAGTCACGGGCCGCTCCGGACGCGGCCTCGATGGTCTTGAGCGCGCGCTCCACGTACGTGCGCTGAGTGCGGATACCGTCATTGCGGGGCCGATCCACGAAACTTTTGAAGAGATGCCGGGTCGACGTTTTGATCTGCGCGACACCGATGCGCTGGGATCAGACCGAGTGACGATTGATGCCGACGTGGTATTCGCGACGGATTCAAGCACACGTCTCGTTTACCAATCGGTTTCGCGCAAGGTGAAGGGGACGGGCAACGCGTCTTATATCCGTAAATCCGATCTTCGTTTCGACGTCACGCCGAGCACGGTTTCGGGCAAATGGTCGTTTCGATTCACGCAGCACACGCGTATCCAAAAACCTCCGATCATCGGTGGCGGTGCGTTTCGCAACGAAGTGATCAAGACGATCGAGCGCGATGCGGTGAAGCAGATTCAGGCGACCTTCGCGGAATTTCCTTCCGAGATGTGAAGGGCGAGCGGTGCGCGCCGCATCTGGCCGCTCTAAGGGATGAATGGTCGGCAGCTGTCTAAACCTTGGACAGTTCGTCTCTTTTAGGCGCTCGTAAGTCCTTGATCTTTCGGTCGATCGCGCCCGCCTCTCCGGCCAAATCTTGGAACGCTCTTTGCTCTCTGTTTACACAGCGAGGATTTCCTATGCTTACTTTGCGCACTGTTTTTCGTTTCAGCTTTCTGGTTCTGTTGCTCTCCGGTCTGGCCATCGCCGATACCCGGGTGGCTGCGGATTTAGAGCAGGCGCTTAAACAGCGCGAAAAAGGCGGTGTTGGTACGCGCGGGGGCGGGGAAGAGCGCCACTCCGACCCCACTACGCAAGCCGACTTAGAAGACATCTATCGTGCGGCTGAAAAGGAACTCTGGGAGCTGCGCTCCTACGATCTCGCGGCCAATCGCGGGCTCTGGCTTCGTGCCAGAGGGTTGAACCAGCACCCTCTGCACTGGCCAGTTACCGGCGACGAAGTCTCCGCGGATGGTGTCTCGTACGTTTTCCGCGCACCGTTGGAAGGATCGGTCTGTCGTAAGACGCTGAGACGTGGCTTTAACGGGATGCTGAGGCTTCATCTGATCTGCCAGGTGAATGGGAAAATAAACGGAGCTAGTTCGAGCTACGCGCTGTACTCCTCTCCCTAGTCTCTGAAGTACCCGAGACCCACCATGAAACCTTCGTTTGACCTATCGTCTCATGTCTTCCTCGAGCTGCGCGAATCGGCGGCCGAGAAGCGTGAGCCGGACTATCGCCGGGTTTTCAAGAACCACCTTGAGCAGGTGCAATCCCAGCGCACGGCCTTCTCTTTGCGGGGATTCGCGAAGAAGCTCGGAAGTACGCCGAGCTTGGTTTCGGACGTTCTGGGTCTCAAGAAGCAGGTTTCAATTTCCCAATTGCGCAAATGGCTGCAGGCGCTCGATGCCAATACGGTGACCTCTTTGCTCTTGAGTCGGCTCCATGCGGTGACCATCGAGGAGGACGCCGAGCGCAAGCAGGTGCTGGATTTCGAGCTGCGGGCGTTCGCTCATTCCGCCGAACGCGAGCGGCAAACGGAGCAGCAGTTCCGCGCGGCCTCCGAGTGGCATCACATGGCCCTTCTGATCTACGCCTGCATGCAGGCCGAGAGATTTACGGACGCGCAGGCCGCCCACGA
>JBEIOW010000043.1:0-9104 GCA_040377385.1 Bacteriovoracaceae bacterium
TCCAGGCGAAGTACATCCGCAGGCTGTAAGGAAGATCCGCACAGTCGGAGCGCAGCTGGACGTCGGCGGCATCACTCGAGCGGTAGGGATTCCATGCGCCCTTCATGCAGTCGGCGAAGATGCGGCACCGCTTGGCCTCGACGTGCTCCCCAAAGCCGCGGACGAACTCGCCGAAGCTTCGCTCGTCTCCTTGGGTCCAGTAAGTCTTGCGAACCTTCCAAGTCGTATCGGCTAGCGAACTCGTTACGGGAACCATGAGGAGGCATCCAGCAAGAAGGAGTCGGATCATGGACTTGATCATGACGCTTTTAGGGCAGTTTTGAAGAGACGCCGCGTTATCTGACCGGACCAAGCCTTCCTTCCGTTGAGCTCCCGGGGTGGATCGGCTAGAACCGATTTTATGCAAAATCTGCAAAATCCGACCGCGGCCCGCATTCCGACTCCGATCAATGACCCGATCCAGGCCTATGCGCCGGGGGATGTCGCGCGAGACCGGTTGAAGGCGCGCCTAAAGTCGATGGCGTCCGAAAAAGTCGAAGTCCCCTGCGTGATCGGCGGCAAAGAAGTTCGCACGGGCAAGACCGTGAAGGTCGCGATGCCTCACTCGCATCGGGAGATCGTGGCCGAAGGGCACTGGGCCGGCCCGCAGGAGTTCTCCCAAGCGATCGCGGCCGCGCAAAAGGCCAAGCCCGCCTGGGAAGCGATGAACTGGCGGGATCGTTCTGCGATTTTTCTGAAGGCGGCAGATCTGCTCGCCGGGCCTTATCGGGATCATCTCAACGCGTCGACCATGCTCGGCCAATCCAAAAGTGCCTATCAGGCGGAGATCGATGCGGCTTGCGAGCTCATCGACTTTCTTCGCTTCAATGCGCACTTTTACGAACAGATTCTTGAGACGCAGCCGCTCTCGGTTCCGGGTTTTTGGAATCGCAGCGAGTACCGGCCACTCGAAGGTGTGGTCGTCGCGATCACGCCGTTCAACTTCACGGCGATCGCCGCTAACCTTTGCGCGGCCCCCGCAATGGTCGGCAATACGGTGGTGTGGAAGCCGTCGGATACGCAACTGCTTTCCGCTTACTGGATCCTGCGTCTGTTCAAAGAAGCCGGCTTGCCGGATGGAGTGATCAACTTCGTGCCAGGTGACGGTCCCGTCGCGGGCGAAGCGCTCCTCAAGCATCCCGACCTGGGCGGCGTGAATTTCACCGGTTCCACGGCGACCTTTCAGCACATCTGGAAAACCGTCGGCTCGAACATCGCGGGCTATCGCTCCTATCCAAGATTGGTCGGTGAGACGGGCGGAAAAGATTTTGTGTTCGCTCACCCTTCGGCCGACGTGGATGCCTTGGCGACTGCGCTCGTTCGCGGCGCTTTCGAATACCAGGGACAGAAATGCTCGGCCGCGTCGCGCGCGTACATTCCGCGGTCGATCTGGCCAAAGCTCCAAGAGATGCTCGTCTCGCAAGTGGGACAGATCAAACAGGGTGACGTCCGGGATTTCCGCAACTTCATGAACGCGGTGATCGATGAGCGCTCGTTCAACCGGATCTCGGGTTACCTTGATTTCGTGAAGTCGGCTCCGGACGCGAAGATCCTCACGGGCGGAAACGCCAAGAAGGACGTCGGATATTTTGTCGAACCCACGATCGTCGTGACGACCAACCCGAAGTTCAAAACGATGCAGGAAGAGATCTTCGGTCCAGTCCTGACCTTGTACGTCTACGACGACAAGGACCTGGATGAGACCCTGAAACTTTGCGACGAGACCTCGCCCTATGCGCTGACCGGTGCCATCTTCTCGCAAGATCGGGAAGCGGCAGCCAAAATGAGCTGGGCACTGCGGAACGCTGCGGGCAACTTCTACATTAACGACAAACCGACGGGCGCGGTCGTGGGCCAGCAGCCCTTTGGCGGTGCCCGCGCCTCGGGCACCAACGACAAGGCGGGTGCAGCGATGAATCTGTACCGCTGGATGTCGGCCCGCACCGTGAAGGAAACGTTCGTTCCACCGAAAGACTTCCGTTATCCGTTCATGAGCGCGGAGTGAGCGCGGCTTAGACTGCGAGAAGCTTGCGCCTATTTTGGCTCGCTAAAGTCCAAGCCGTCAGCTTGTAAAGCAAGCGCGCGCCAACGTTGGCGTCCCATTCGCTTTCACCGGCCGGATCGGGAGCGACCTCGTTGAGGTCAAAGCCGATGATCTTACGGCCCGAGCGCACGACGGCGCCGAGGATGTAGTTGGCTTCCATAAACTCGAGCCCGCCCGGAACCGGCGTGCCGGTGTTTGGGCAGAGCTTCGGGTCGAGCCCGTCGATATCGAATGAGATCCAAACTTCGCGGGGTAGCTGCGAGAACATCTCCTGCGTGATCGCTGCGAAGGACTTTCCTTCGAACTTCTGCCGCTGAATCCAGACGTCGTGGAACACGCTCACGCGCGCCCCCTCGGACTTGCAGAAGAGGCTTTCTTCCTCACAGAAATCGCGAATTCCGACCTGCACTAGCTTCTTGAGCTGAGGAATGCGGGTGAGTGCATTGTGCATGATCGAGGCGTGCGACCACTGGAAGCCTTCGTACGCGTTCCGGGTGTCAGAGTGGGCGTCGAAGTGGAGAATGCCAAAAGGGCCGTGCACTTCGGCCACGGCCTCGAACGCGCCGTAGGGAACAGAGTGATCGCCGCCGAGCACTGCTGGAATTTTTCCGGCTTTGAGCAGTGAGCGAACCTGTTCGCGAACGAGCCCATTCAGCGTTTCACCGGCGGCGTTCACGCGCGCAAGCGCCTTTTCGAGTTTTGGGTCGCCTTCGAGACGACCGCCGACCTCGATGATTTTTTCGGCGTCGACGCGCGCAGTCTCGTTGAGATCGAGAATCTGGGGATCGGATTCGCGCATGAAGAGCCCGGGCTCATAGGGTTTTTCGACTTCGCCATCGTAGAGATCGACCTGGCGGCTGGCGTTTAAGACGGCTTCGGGACCGCGCGCAGTGCCACGGCGATAGGAGGTGGTCACGTCCCAGGGCACAGGTACGTAAATGAGCTGCGAATCCGCTTCAGAATAGGGGAGTCCGAAAATTCCCGAGTCCTCGGTGGCGGCAGAATTGGGATCGAAGGTCGGAGGCGTCTTATTCATGGGCCGCACCTTCTCAACCGGGTGGGCTCAGGGTCAAGAGGGTCTTTTCCGGCGGATTTGGATCAGCTCATTGATTAGCGGAGGACGGCGGCCAGTGCCTTGCCTTCCGAAATCTGAACCGGTGGAACCGGCACATCGAAAGCCTTGAGGAGCGTGGGGAAGAACCACTTCGTCGTGACGGTCGTTCCGCTTTCGGATGGCCGCCCGGTGCTGAGGTCGATGGGCAGCGGGTGAAGGAACGGCAGGTTTGAGAAGCCTCCTCCGTTCGGATGAGGTTGTCCGCTGGGACTTTGTTTGAAACCGCCGATGACGCCGGGTCGAATGCGCGGTCCGGCGAGCAGGGCAGTCGTGGTGCTGCCGTGATCGGTTCCGGGCCGGTGTTCGTTCTGGGAGTTGATGGCGTAGCGATTGCCGGTGCGGTCAAACTCGGAAGTGAGCGCGACCGTCGTATTGGCAAGGTGGCCAGTGCTCTTGAGCCGTTTCAAAAGCTCACCAAAGCACGTAAAGGTCATCAGCAGATCCACGACTTGGTTGTCGTTGAAATCGTGGGCGTCGCGGTTGGGAGCGAGAATCTCGACGACGGTGGAAATGTCGTAGCGGACGAGATATTCGGCGAGCGCGTAATTGAATGCAGTCGTGCGCGCGGAGTTGTCCCAGGCCTGGTTAGCCGTGCCCATCTGGTTATAGACGCCGGTAGGAACGAGGAAATCTTTCAGCGCCGCCTTGGCGGGCGCGAAGGTCGAGAATACGCCCTTGATCTTGTTGTAGTAGAGGTTGAGGAGATCCTGGAAAGCCTGGCTCTGTGCATGCTGCGAGAGAAGCACCCTTTGCGCAGACCCGAAGCTCGTGAGGAAGCTCGAGTAGGCCATTTTCGAGGAGTCGAGATTGAGCTTCTTGGCGACCTCGTTGCCGATCGCGTTCACCGTATTACTGATCGCCTCGCGCCGATTTTGAGCGGGTTCGGCTGAGCCGGGCGAGGTGATGGAATTCCAGGTCGAGTTCGCCCAGACGGGAGCCGAGCTGATCTGAATCGGAACGTGTAACCCTCCCATCAATCCGGGTCGGGAGTAGAGGGAGCCGAAGTCCGACGAGATCTGCACGTAATGGAGGTCTCGCGGGGAAAAGGGTGCGGATCCGAGTTTGTTCGCAGTTAACGAAGCGAAGCTTGCGGCGTAGCTCGTGAAGGCGCCGTGGTTGATGATGTTGTTTCCGATCCCATGGCTACCCGCAGGTTCCATTCCGCGCCAGATCAAGAGGTCATCTTTCAGTGTCGCTCGTGGAAAAATGGCTTCCGTTGCCATCCCGAGCCCGACGAAAGCTCCACTGACGGAAGGGTGCTGGAAGCATTCCGCGTCAGCAAAACGCTGATCAAAAGCGGCCTCGCGAGCTTCTTGGTTCGGGAACCCATCAATCTGAGTCAAAGGAAGGCCGTTGCAGAACCAAAACAGATCCCAACCGCCTGGCGCGTGAATGGTGATCAGCCGCTGGGGCGAGACGCCCGCGTGCGCGCGAGGCGATCGCAGGAAGAGTCCCGCGGCCGACAAGGCGGCGAAGCTCGCGGCGGCGTCTTTGAGAAAGTCCCTGCGGGATCGATTCCATTCCCAGCCCATCGCGTTTCTCCTCGAAGCTCAATTGGCCCGGCGGAAGTCGTCGGTCGTCGACAACTGCCGGATCAGAGCATTGTAATCATAGTCGCGGGTGAAGGCATCCGTCACCTGGTTCAGCAGCCATTGATCGGTCGGGCCAGGCTCGCGAGCAAAGACGTTGCGGAACGCGGTGCGAGCCACGCACGCGCTGAACTGGGGTGAATCCGCCAGCGCTGCGCCCACTTCTTCGACGCCAGAGACGGTTTGACCGAGGAAAGCGCCTTCGCCTTTGCCCATGCCGCCGTTCCGCACGCCGAACCAGACGTTCGTGCCCTGGCGACCGGATTTCACCTCGATATCCTCGCCGCGCCACTCATTGTAGCGCACGGAGGTTTTCGTGAAGTTCTGCGAGAGGGCCGACGCGAGCGGGTCGATGTGGACGTGGCAATCGTAGCAACCCTTGGTTTTGTCCAAGTGATCTACTCCGCCTTGCTTGGCCCGAACGTATTGCTCGTGAAGCGAGGCTTGTGCGGCGGCGAGAGTGATGCCATTAGGCTCGACGCACATCAGTCGCTGGAAGTAACGGGCGGACATCGTGCGCATGCTTTGGGACACGGGTCCTTTGAATCCGGCCATCGTGAGGATACCGGACATGGGTTTCGCAGGAATCTGGCCTTCGCCTTTGTAGCCGTTCGCCATGCTCTCGGTATACATGTGCGTCCCATACGAGCTGCGCAGGTAGAGAAGAGGGATGGGTTTTACGCTGTTCGAGGCGATCACGCGGACGGTGTTGCGGCCCGCCTCGTCCTGTTCGACATGCCCTTCGGGATCAACCGGCAGGTCGAACATCTGATTCCGGTAGGTGAGCTCGAGTTCTCCGCGGCCGACCGTGTATTTGCCAGTCACCAGTTCTCGGTAGTCGCGCGAGTTCTGCACGATATGCTGGATGAAGTAGTAAGGCTCGAGGTGCAAGTCATCATAGAGTCGGTTCACCGAGCGAAGCTCTTCGCTCTGGGCCTCATCAAGCGCGGAGAGTGCGACTGCACCGTTGCCGTTGACGGTTCGGCGCTGGAAGGTCACGACGTGCGCGTTGACGGCGGTTGAGTTGAGGCCGGCCTGTGGCGGTGCAGCTCCGATCGGTGTGGCCGCCGTATAGCCGGCGGGATACGCCTTAATGTCCTTGGCCTCGTCGTAGGTTGGCGTGAGTTTCAGGATCTCGCTTGCGACAGGGATCCCGCAGCGCATGCGATCCAAGACGCCCGGGGTGGCGATCGAATCCAGCACGCCGTAGAGGGAGCCGTTCAGGATAGTCGTTTTCGATGCGTCCCAGAGTGGATCGACATTGGAGATGCCTTGGCCGAAGTTTGTCGGCTTCATCGCGACGGTCTCCGGCCGATAGGCGCAACTCGCCCACATGCGGCTCAAGCCGTTGCAGACCTTGACCGGTTCGCCGCTGTACCAGAGACGGACCGTGCTGACCCCATCCTGGTCTTTACCGTTGAACCGGCGGCGAACGCGCCGCTCTCCGGCGGTGAACTCATCAACCGGCGTACCCATGAGCTTGCCGCCGTTGTAGGCGAAGACGACCTTGCCGGTGCCTGCCTGGGTGATCTTCCGGGGCATCCGGATATCTTCCGGACCGGTCGTGATCTTGCTTCCGTTCGCAAGCGTGATGGAGCCGGCGGTGGCTTGCCACACCCCCGAGCCGTTGCGCTTGTATCCGCCCGCGAGCTCCCAATGACCGGTCTTCGGATTGAGATGTTCCCAACGGATCTCGTCGGTCCGGGGTTCGAAGTCCTGCGCCTTGTTGACATCGCACTGTTCGGAGACGGCGAAGCCGATATCCGACTGCATCTCGATCCGGCGGATGGAGTTATTGGCGACGTCTTCGTAATAGGTAAAGGCTTGGTTTCCGATCGCCGTCGCACTGTCGCGATTGGACATGTAGCTGTCTTGAAACGGGCGCGGATCAGTTTTCACGGTGACGAATGGACGTAGCCCGAGCCACATCCGGTGCCAGCGCCGGACGTTCGAGAGGTAGGGTTCGTTCTTCTGCAGAGTCACGAGCTTGTTCTGAAGGAAAGTTTCCGGATTCGCAGCGTTGCGATAGGCCACGAAGTCCGACATGGTCGGGACCGTTTTAGCGACTTCCAGGTACGCCCGGCGAAGGCCGTCCTCGGTTCCTGGATTTCCGAGCCAGAATGGTGGCGCGAGCAGCGCCGCCATGCAGACCGCTTGATCGCCTTCGGCGACGGTTCCGCCGAGTCCGGGAGGATTTGCCGAGGTGGCGGTTGTCACCTTCGTATAGAGCTTATCGAGTTCTACGACGGCAGGATCGTTGGCGACGTAAGGGTGCAGCCAAACGTTTCGCGCGGCCGCGAGCGCTTTTTTGCGAGCCAGAGTGGTGGGTGGAGTTTCGCCCTGGAGGTAGATCTCCTTGAATACGACGTGACCGTTTCCGCCGATGTTGCCCTCACCTTTACAAAGGCGAGCAATCTCTCCGCGCAAAGCGATCTGCGCGATCGGGGTAGTGGGGTTCTCATCGGAGGCGATCGTCCGGAAAAGACCAGTCGAATTCATCGGGTCGAAATGGTTCTCCGTGCGGACATAGTTCGGAAACAGTGTCTTCAGGCGGAGGTAAAGCACTGGACCGGAGTTCCGAACAAGATTGGTGGCCGTGGAGCCTGATCCTCCGGTGCCCGTGGCGCAGGCCTTTTCTTCCATGATCCAGCGGCGAAGGTCATTGTGACCAGTAGACCCCGGCGTGAGCACCGCCCCGCCTTGGTGGGGAAGCGTATTGACGGCTTTGCCGAAGAGCAGCGTGCCTTCCGCGGTGAAGGACGAGAGCGTGCGCTGAACTGAACGGTCGTAGTTGGTCTTCAGCTGAGCGGCGTTCGGGCTCTGAAAAAATTCAAACGCCTGGCGAGCTTCGCTGTTGCCCGCATTGGAGCCGTGGCAGGTCGCGCAGGATTGTTGAAGGACTTTCTCGCCGTGCGTCTTGTAGCGAGTGTACGACGTCGGCGTGGCATCACAGGCTGCGACGTAGATCACCGAAGCAGAGGTTTTTCCGGCGTAGGTCGCGCGAATCTCCGCATCACCGGAGGCCACGGCTTTGACAAGGCCCGCAGAGTTCACTGTGGCACGTGCGGTAGAGGTCGAAGACCAAGAGATCGAGCTCGTAATGCGCTTGATAGAGTTGTCGGAATAGCTGGCGTAGAGTCGATATTCTTCCTCGTCCGTCGGCACCATCGAGAAGAGCGACGGGAGGATCTGAACGCTTTCGAGGGCGGCCGCACTGATCGTGAGTGCTGCCGTCGCGGTTTTTCCGCCAAAGGTTGCGGTCAAAGTCACCACGCCTTCGCTCACACCGCGGAATGTTCCGGGCTTGCCCGTCACGAGTGCCGCGATCTTGGCGTCGCTCGTTTTCCAGGTTGCTGCGACGTCACGCGTGACATCGTCGCTATAGAGTCCCTTGGCGACGAAGGCGCGCTCGCGCCCTTTGGCAATCGTGGCCGAAGCCGGCGTGACCGAGAGACTCGTCAGTGTGATGGCCTTCGAAGTGATCGTCGCAGTGCCGGAGAGGGTTCCCACTTTGCCCGTGATCGTCGCCGTCCCGTTGGCTTTGCCCGTGACGAGACCGGCGGCGCTCACCGTCGCGATCGCAGAAGAGGACGTGGTCCAGGTCACGCCGGAAGTGATCGGCAGAGTCTTGCCGTCGGAGTAGGTTCCGTTCAGCGTGAGTTGCAGGGTGGACCCGACGAAGACCTCGCCGGTGGCTGGGGTCATGGTGACTTTTTCCAGAACTGGATCCGTGATGTTGACGGCACGGGTACCGGTTTTTCCGGAGGTCACGTGGCTGGCGCTCACGATGGCCTGGCCCTTTTTCTTGCCGGTGACGAGACCGGATGCGTTGACGACAGCGATGTACTCGGCGTCGGAAGTCCAATCCACGTCGGCAGTGACGTCCTCATCCGCGTCGCCGCTGTATTTGGCGATGGCGCGGAGCTGAACAGTCCTTCCTGCTGGCGCGCTCGCCGTGGAAGGAGTGATCACGACGCTCGTCGGTTGCGGAATAGCGCTTTTGCAGGCGGCTTCAGCGTCGATCCATTCGATAACTTTGCTGAGCGCGACGGCATCGCTCGCCCACGGTTTTCCGCCGGAGTGCGCTTGCGTGCCGACGTTCTTCTTCACCAGAAGGCTATTGGACGCCTGTCCTACGGTCAGGTGGATACGCTTGAAGGCTTCCGTGTAGTTGAAGTCGGGATCGTTTTGGGTGATCAGGTAGAAGCTCGCACCCGGACCGCCGTCGCCGTGGCAGGTGGTGCACGTGCTGGATTTCAGCACCGAGTTGACTTGGTTGATGAATACGCCTTTGGATGGGCAGATCAAAAACTGAGCA
>JBEIOW010000016.1:0-12273 GCA_040377385.1 Bacteriovoracaceae bacterium
CGCCGTCGCGACGCCCGTCTCACACCCACCGTTACTCCGTCAGTCGCCGAGTCTGCCTCCCCAAGTTCGGGCGCGGTAATTTTCGCGCGGCCCGCGGTTCCGACCGAGGAAGTGGATTCGTCCACGCGACTCGATGTGATCGCCGGTCCCGTCGGAACGCTCGTCGGCGGGCGAATCATCCCGACGCGTCCCTTTCCTCCCGAATTGCCGAACTTTGCTCGGCACGCGACGCTCCCTTCGGCGCGCGAAAAGGACGACCAGCTTAAGTCCATGCGCGAGGAGCTCGACTCCTATCAGCGCGTGCTCAAGCGAAGTCAGGAAGAATCGAACCTGATCGCCGAGTTCGAGGCCGAAGCAGCGCGACTTCGGGATCCGAAGGTGGTGGCGGTGCGAATGGTCAGTGTGGCGGCGAAGCTCTGCTCGAGCCCCGCGCTCTTCTTCAATTACCAGGATCGCCATCGAGGTTGCCTGCTTGCGGCCGAATCCGGGATCGGTCCTGGTCGGCTGGCACCGGGCTTGGGTTTTCCCGTGAACGAGCCGCTCGTGCAATGGATAGCCAAGGAGTCGGCAGAAGGGCGCTCGCCGTCACTGGCTGAGTACGCGCCGCTGGCCAAGCTTCTGCTCGATCAGCTGGGGGTCGCCCATTTCGAGGCCTGGCCACTGTTGGGGAATGGGCCTCTGGGTCGGCTCTCGGGTCGGCCTCGGCTGCTCGGGGTGCTCGTGATCCTTCAATCGGGGTCCGATAGTTTTGCCCAGAAGGATTCGCTCAAGCGCATGTTAAGGTCGACCGGACTCGTTTATGAAAACACGATCCTTGCGCGATAAGATCCTCGAGAAAATCAACGCCTCCGAATCCGATTCAAGGAACGGAGGCGCGGGTGGCAGCTCAGGCGAAGCTCCGCAGCCCCGCGTGATTTGCCGTCTCTCTGCGCGCGCGCTCCGAAAAAACTATCAGATCATCCAAGACCTCAACCCCGATCTCGGCGTCATCCCGATGGTGAAGGCCGATGCTTACGGACACGGGATGCTCTGGGCGGCGCGTGAGCTCATTCCACTCAAGCAGTTCTACGCGCTCGGAGTCGCAACGCTCGAAGAGGGCGGCGCGCTTCGCGAGGGGCTGGGCATGCGGCAGCGCAAGACCCGCATCATTGTCTTCTCGGGAGCCATTCCCTGGAACGATGAAGTCGGCGCTTATTGTGAGGCCCACGGCCTGACGCCGGTGATCGCGGCCGATGAGGATTGGACGCGTTTTCGCGCGGGCGGTTGGACGGCGAAAATTCCCTACGAACTGAAGTTCAACACCGGGATGAACCGGCTAGGGATCTCGATGGGCGCACTCTCGAAAGTGCGACAAGATCTTTCCAAGTTGAACGCGGAAGAGCATCCCCAGGGCGTGCTGACTCATCTCGCCGCAGGCGAGAAGCCCGATCATCCGCTCACGCGCGAACAATTCCGCCGCTTCCAGTCGATCCGCGCCGAGCTCGCGGAAGTCGTGCCGGGGGCGCGTTTCCACATCGCCAACAGCTCGGCCATTTGGAACACCAAGCATTATGGGCTCGAGGAGATCTCAGACCTCGTCCGTCCGGGGCTGTCGCTTTACGGCGTGGCACCGTGGGCAGACGCTCCGGCGCGCGGACTAGAGCCGGTGATGACGCTGGAGACTCGGGTCATGCGCATTCATGCGCTGAAGGCCGGCGAGTCGATCGGTTACGGCGCGACCTATACGGCCGCCGCCGCGCAGTCGGTCGCAGTCTTACCCGCCGGCTATGCGGATGGCTGGGTTCGCTGTCTCAGCAACTCCGGGCGGGTGATGTTGGGTGGGAATGAAGAGCGAGTTCTCGGGATCGTGAGCATGGATCTCTCCGCCATCAGCGCTACGCCCCGCACGAAGATCGGGGACTCGGTCGAGCTCCTCGGTCCATCGCTTTCGATCTGGGCGCAAGCGCAGGCCGCAAAGACGATTCCTTATGAGCTCCTGACCTCGGTTTCCGCCCGCGTGAAGCGGGTTTACGAGGACTAAGCTCCGGGCTTCGGTTAGACTTCTCCCATGAACGATCTGGCTCCTTCCTCTCCGCCCCCCGCGTCGGTCGCCGTCCGGTGCGTGGACGTGCACAAAGCATTTCGGGGGCGCGATGAAGTGCTGCGCGGACTCACGCTAGATTTTCCAGCGGGAAAACTGACTTACATCCTGGGTTCGTCCGGCGCCGGTAAGTCCGTGCTGCTTAAGCACGTGCTCGGGTTGTTGATGCCGGATTCCGGGGAGATCTGGGTGAACGGGGCCAAGCTATCTGAGATTCGAAACAAGGACCTGGCCGCACACCGCAAAGTCTTCGGGATGCTTTTCCAGAACTCAGCTCTGTTCGATGACATGAGCGTTTTTGAGAATGTCGCGTTCCCGCTACGCGAGCACACGGACATGACCGAAGAGCAGATCCACGCAAAGGTGACTCCGGCGCTCACGCTGCTCGGGATGCCGGATGGGCACGACAAGCTTCCCAACGAACTCTCCGGAGGGATGAAAAAGCGAGTCGCCCTGGCGCGCGCGATCATTCGTGAACCTTCGATCCTGCTCTGCGACGAACCCACGACGGGCCTGGATCCCGTGACCCGGACGACGGTTGACGAGCTCATCGCCACCCTCAAGCGCGAGCTGCGGCTCACCTCTATCGTGATCAGCCACGACATTCCCTCGGCCTTGCTTCTCGCCGATCGCATCGCGTTTCTTCATCAGGGACGGATACTTTTTAGCGGGACTCCGGAGGAGTTTCGCGGGGCTCAGGATCCTTCGATTCGGGCTTTCCTCGAAGCGGAGGAGAGGACTGTCTATGCCTTGCGTCCCGACTTGCGGCCTCGGGCCTAAGTCGTTATTCTTAAGGAAATCCCTATGAACAAACCCTCTGCCCTCGATCTCTGGATGACTCGGACGTCCCAAAACGTGATCACGGGTCCGTTTTCCAAGAGCGAGGTCTGTCAGCAAGTGCTCGATGGAAAGCTGAAGCTGCAAGACGAGGTTTGTCTCGGCAACGATTACTGGTTTTACCTGCACGAAGAGGAAGAGGTCACACGCTTCCTCGGGGTTCAGGTTCCGCGTCAGCGCAACCGCGATGACGACGATACTCAGACCGAGACGGAAACCCAGACCCAGACTGAGCCGGGGATTTCCGAGGAGCTGACGGATCCGGATCTTTCACGGCCCGCTGCCGCTCGAGTCCAACCCACTCAACCGATTCAAACTGCGCCGGCGCATGCGGCGCAAAGCCCGTCGGTGGAGCTGCAACGGCCTGCGGCCATGGCGGCATCGCCTGCGGCCTCCGGTGCGCCTTCCACCGTTGCGTACACCCCGCAAGACGAAGAAGAGCGGACGGAAGTGCAGTCCCTCGATATTGGCAAGGAACTCGTGGCGCGCATTCCAACCGCGGATGTCGAGAGTGCAGCCGAGCCCGCGGCACGAATTGAGCTCGCGCCATCAGCCCCCTTGAGTGCGCATTCGAGTCGCGAAGTGGATTCTGCGGCCCAGGATATCAGCGGTCCCGCCGATCGCCGCCGTTTGAAGATTTTTCTCGCTCTCGGCTTCCTAGCGGTAGTGGCGGCGGCCTTCTGGTATGTCACCTCGCTGCAGCAGGTTTGAGCCGCCGCCGCGGTAGATCCTACTTCGACTCCGGTTTGTTCGATGTTCTCCGAAAGGGAGAGTAGCCCCCGCCGTTCCCGTATTTTGAAGAGGGGCCAGTGGGGCGCGGATCGAGGAAGATGATGTCTTTCACGCGGGTCTCTTCCGGGAGCTTTCCGTTGAGCTTGACGAGGATTTGAGCTTTTTGGAAAAGCAGCTCGGACTTCCAAACCGGATGATCGACTTCCACCCAGAGCTCGCTCCGTTCCACCCGCAATGCGCGCGTGTGTTTTGCGATCCCGGGTCCGACGGCCGACTCCCAGCGTTCGACGGCCTCGGCCTCGTCGAGACGGCGTCCGAACGCTTCGTACTTTCCACGGAGTCTTTGCAGGATGTCGGAGAAGCGGTCCATACGTCGGTGCGAGGCTAAGCCACTCCCTTGACAGACGGCAAGGGGAAGGGTGAGATGCCGCCATGCGTTTGCGCCCTTTTCTTCCAGTTCTCGTCGGAATGACGCTCGGGCTCGCGTCAGGATGCGGCTACACGCTTCAGCACACCAAGAACCCTCTGCTCGATCAGTACGGAGTTCGAAAGATATTTATTCAGCCCCTTAGGAACGACACCTTCAAACCGGGTGTGGAAAACCTCGTCTATAACGAGCTCGTGAAGGTCATCGCCGCCAACCGGCGCGTTGAAATCACCCAACAGCGCAGTGAGGCGGACGCGATTCTGAGTGGAGTAGTGACGCAGGCCGTATACGCCGTGGCTGGCTCGACCACCGCTGACCAGCTCTTCCCGCTTTCCACGCGCGTGCCGGATATTAGCCGTCCATCCTCCAACATCGCGGTGGCCAGCTCTTACACGGCTTCGCTTGCGGCCTCCTTCTCGCTCAATCTCCCGGGCAAGCGCGTGCGCTCTGAGCTCCTCAAGGACGGCGAGGTGATCACGGAGGGGAAAGTGCTTTGGGGCGGCTCCTTCAGTCGTAACCAAAACTTTCCCGGCAACAACCAGATCGGTGAATTCGGCACCACGAGCGCGCTCCTGAATGAGAGTGAATTTGATCGGGCCTTGCGCGAGCTCGCGCAGGGCGTGATGGCCAGCTTTCATGAATCCATGCTGGCCCAGTTCTAGGGCCAGAGACGAAAGAGTGAGTCAAGCCGATGCCTGAACTGGAAGCCAAAGCCGTCCAAAAGGAACTCGAACAGGGGCTCGTTTGGCCCGTGTACTGGATCTACGGGGCCGAGCGGATGAAGTCTCGCGAACTTCTGAAGCGTATTCGCAAGAAAGTCTTGGGCGAGGCGGCGAGCGAAGGAACCGCCTCTTGGAACGAAGAGTTTTTGGACGGGAGTGAAGTCAATTCCGCTGCCGTCGTGGATTCCGCGCAATCTCTCACGCTGGGCGGCGGCACGCGATTCCTGGTGATTCGCGACGCGCACGCGATCAAAGACGCCGACGGACTGGAGGCGCTGCTCGGGCCTCCCGGCAAACTCGAAGAAATCCCCGCCGTCTGCGTCTTTCTTTCCAAGGACCTCGACCGTCGTCGCAAGGTCTCCAAGCGGCTGATCGAGGGCGCGGCAGTGGTCGCTTGCGAGGACATCCGCGAGGACGAGCGTGGACCGTGGGTGCAGTACCTTGCCAAGCGGCGCGGCCTCGCGCTGACCGAAGAGCGTCAGAACTACCTCCGCTGCCTCGAGCCCTGGTCATTGGACGGGATCGATCAGGAGTTGGAGAAGTGGGAACTTGCCACGATGTCCGGTGACGTCGAGGGCCTGCTGGGTCAACTCGGGGACTCGCGCGGCGCGGATGATTTTCTGCAGGCGTTCTTCGCGCGGCAAAAGGGTGTAGCCCTGGATTTAGCCGCGCATTTCGCGGATCGGCCGGACGAGAGCTTACCTTTGCTCGGTCTCCTCGCCTGGAACGTGCGGCATCTCGCGCTGGCGGCAAGCGATCGTGAGAAGGGAACGCGCGCGCTGAAGCTGAGCCCGTTTATGGCAGAGCGATTCAACCGCTGGGCGAAGGAGTGGACGCTCGCCGAAGTCACTCAGCTTCAGGCGGAACTTGCCGAGCTGGATTTCTCGATCAAGCAGACTCCGCGGCTTCCGAAGGGACTTTGGGCGACGCTGATTCTGCGAGCGCAGCGCGCGACGAGCGCGTAAAAAAAGGCCAGGTCGCAGCGCGACCCGGCCTCTTCCCGAACGAGGTCTCATCGACCCCGTTGAATTACTTACTGACTTTGAAATTGAGAGCCGCAGGATTGTTCTTCTTGATGAAGAGCGTGATGCGGCTGATCTTGCGAGAGGCGCGGCCCTTAGGGATCGCGCCTTTGCTGGCGGCCTTCGCGAGCGCGCGAACGGCTTGTTTATAGGCGTCTTTCGCCTTTTCGACGTCCTTGCCCTTGAGGGCTTCGAACGCGGTACGGAGAGCGGATTTCGTCGCGCTCCGGACGACGGTGTTACGCACTTGGCGCTTGTCTGCTTGTTTTGCCCTCTTGGAGGACTGACGGGTATTGGCCATGACTGGACTTCCTTTACTCACCGGCGGTGAATGAATTTTCGATTGCCGGTTCGGGGTAGGGTTTACTGAAAATCTTGCGGAGCGGCAAGCCCGATTTTAACGAGTAAAAACGAGCTCTAGCCAGCCTCAAACGAGCGGAGTCGCTCCACGTAGCGTTTGACGCCTTCTTCCAGTGAGGTGAAGGGGCGGGCGTAGCCCTGGGTCCGGAGCTTCTCCATCGTCGCTTGCGTGAAGTACTGATACCGCGAGCGGAGGGACTCGGGCATCTCGATCCACTCAATGGATTCGGGCTTCCCGAGCGCCGCGAAGACCGCGCCGGCCAGATCCCGAAAGCTGCGCGCTTCGCCGGTGCCCAGATTGAAAATCCCCCGACGGATACCGCCTTTGCGGGCGAAGTGCAGGACGTCGATCACGTCGTCCACGAAGATGAAGTCGCGTTTTTGTTCGCCGTCGGCGATTCCGACGCGGTCACTTTTGAAGAGGCGGACTTTGCCACTCTTGCCGATCTGGTCAAATGCATGCAGTGCGACGCTGGCTTGCGGACCTTTGTGGCGCTCTCCAAACCCGTAAACGTTGAAGAACTTGAAACCCGCCCAAGCCGGAGGGTGATTGCCCTGAAGTTCCTGGTTGAGGGCCCAAAGGTCGAACGTGTGTTTGGATTCGCCGTAAAGATTCAGCGGCACGAGCTTCTGCAGCGACGCTTCGACGTCGGCGTACCCTTCGGCTCCGTCGCCGTAAGTGGCGGCGCTTGAGGCGTAAAGGAAGGGGATCTTCCGGATGGAGCAGTAGTTCCAAAGGTTCTGCGAATACTCCACGTTCACGCGCCGGAGGTACTGCTCATCGGTTTCGGTGGTCGAGGAGCAGGCGCCGAGATGGATGACCCCGTCGAGCGCGGGATTTTCTCGTTCCAGCCACGCGAAGAACTCGTCACGGTCCACGCGGGTGCCGAAGTCGAGCCCGCGGTGTTCAGGACGGCTGTCAAAGAAGGACAGTTCGTCCACGGTGACGACTTCAATGCCCTGTGCGTGGCAGGATTCTGTGAATCGGGCGCCGATGAAGCCGGCCGCTCCGGTCACGAGCCAGAGGGGTCTGCGAGATGCGGAGCTTTTCTGAGGAAGCAGGGAATTCATGTCGGGGCTCCTTCGCTCTGATCGGGGTCAGCGTCTCCGTGCGCTGAGTCGAGTGCATCCAGCGCCTCTTCGGGACTTAAGCGCGGAAGCCATTCAAGGGTCTCTTGAACATAGCGAGGGCGGCGCATTCCCACCAGAACGGAGTGCACGCCCGGCAGAGATCGCAGGACGCGGATCGCTTGCGGGGCCAGACTCTGTCCGGAAGCACGAAGAGTTGGCGAGGCCATCTCGAGGCGGGTCCGGATTTGGCGTGACCGACTCTGCGCCTTGGCGCGCATCCAAAGAGTGAGGTTTTCCATCAAGGACTGGAGGACGGAGCGGTGGCTCTCACGCCAAGTGGCCAAGGCCAGCGTGGCGGGCTCTATGGAGTGCGCCGGTGAGCGGGATAGAAGCGTGCGCAGCTGCTCGTCGGCTTCGCGCAGGGCGGGGGCGATTTGGTAGTCGCGCACGGAGTTCCAGAACTCGAGCTCTTCGAGTTTGGCGAGCCGGTGGCGCAGGACGTGCGCCCAGCAGTACTGGCGAGCAGCGATGGGGGAGTCCTTTGGAAAACGCTCTTCCACGCGGAGCGCCTCGAGAAATGCAGCCTTCACGTCCTCTTCCGTGTCGATCTCACGCGGTCCGGGAAACTCCGCGAGCCGCAGGAGGCGGCTTCCCGCGAAGGCATTCAAGGGTCGATTGACCAGAGTAGCGAGACCGCGCGCACGAGCAAGCTCCAGAAACGTCTTCCCGCTTTGGTTGTCCTCAAACGCCGCTCCCGGCTCAAAGAGGTTGAGCGGAAACTGCACGACCCGGAATCCCGGCCCCGCGCGTTCGAGGAGGACTTCCAGGGAAGTGAACTCCCGCGAGTCTCTCGGGTCGCCGAAGGTATTGGAGGAGACCCCGTAGGCTTGGATCCGGCCCCGCGCAACCTCGGTCTCCAGGTGAGCGAGCGCCGCTTCAATGCGTCGATAGTACTCGCGGTGGTCGTCGCTCGTTTTGAGAAAGTACTCCGGATTGTGGAGCAGAAGAACGTCGATGGATTCGCGACCGAGGCGCTCAAGGCTTGCCGTGAGTTGCTCGGCGATGAAGTCCGGATGGAGGCAGTGCCAACAGTCGTCGGCGATCTTGGAGACCTCAGGGAAGGGATTGCCGGTGAGTTCGCGCGCGCGCGCATTCTCAAGGTTCTCTCCCTGCAGATAGCCGACCTTCGTGACGAGGACGACTTCCTCGGCGGCGACTTCCCCGGAACTTTCAAGCTCGAGGAGTACCTGGCCCACCAAGCGTTCCGAGTCCCCGCCCATATAGTTGGAGCTCGTATCGATGAGGTTGCAGCCAGACCTTAGAGCGAGCTGAAGCGCCGCTCGGTGCTCCGGGTCGCGAAGTCCCGCCCGGTAGCTGCCAAATCCAATCGCGGAGACGGCCCAGTCCGTACCGGGCCAGATCGTAAACGCGTCCGAGGATTCGGCGGCGCTCGGATGTTTTTCGAAGTAAGCTCGGGTTCCCCGGGGAGTCGCCATCGAATGATGCCTACCACATCCTATTGGCTGCATGGAGCCCGACTGTTCCGGGCCGGCCAGTTCTTTGCGGCTCACGAGGAGTGGGAAATCCAGTGGAAGAACGAAAGCGGCGCCCCGAAGCTCCTCCTTCAAGGCTGGATTCTTCTGAGTGGCGTCGGCGTGAAGCTGGAGCAGCGGCAGCTGGATCCCGCAAGTCGTCTAGCGCTGCGCGCGCGCGAACGCTGGATGGAATACCGTGGCCGGCTTCCCACAGGGGAGCGAGAGTGGCTCGATTTGCCGGAGCTCACGCGGGCGTTGGCCTGGATCGAGGAGTTTCTCGCGGCGCTGGCTGGCTCGTCCCATCTGAGCGAGGCAGAACTTCAGGCATTGACGGATCGTCTGAAAAACGTTCTGGATGAGTCATGCCGTTCCTGAACTGGAAATCGCAGCCGATCGATGTCTCCCAAGAGAGCGCCCCACGCTGGGGGACGCGAGTCACGATTGCGCTTCCCCCTGAACAACGAGCGGCGCTCGAGAAGAGTCTCGAGGATTGTCTTCAGGTTGGAGGCAAAGAGCTGCGAGTGGATTTCCCTAAAGGCTGGTCGATCTTTTGGAGAATTCGCGAAGAGACGGGTGAGGCTTCGAGCCGAGTGCTGCTTGCTCACCCGGATCCCGAGCAGTGGGTGGCGAGCGTGCTTTTGGAGCCGCGGCCAGCGACTGACTTCGTGGCACGGTACCGTGCCTGGCATTCGGATAGCGGACGAGACGCGAGTCTTTCGCCGAACGCACTCGAAGGCATTCACCGGGTCAGCAATCTCGAACTAGTTCTGAAGAAAATTTAGAGCGAGAACGGTTGTCGCCGGACCACCTGCGCGACTGGAAGCGGGGATGGGGTTTTGCGAACGCCACGTGCGTAGAGCGCGTGGTAGAGCTCCTGGAAAATCACCTTCAGCGCCGACGCGACCGGGATCGAGATCAGCATCCCGATGAGACCGTAGTACTCCTGCCCGATCGCCACCGCCGCGAGCAAGAAGATCGGGTGCAAGTCGACGAGCTTGGCGACGAAGACGGGAAAAATCAGGACAAAGTCGATCAGGTTGGCGACCAGAAAGACGATCATCACCGGTAGGAGCAGGGAGGAGCTCTGCGGGTCAAAGCCGATCAGGACAATTGCCGGGATCGCGCCGATCACAGGACCTACGTAGGGGACGATATTCGTAACGCCCGCGATGATCGCAAGCACGATCGCGTACGGCGCGCCGACGAGCAGAAGTCCCGCAAAAGTCAGGAAGCCGACAAAGAGAGCCTCGATGAGTTTGGCTCGGATGTAGTCGGAGATGCCCGCGCCAATCCGGTGGACGATAATGTAGACGGATTCAAAAACCCGGTTGGGGATGAGCTGGAACAGAACTTTGCGGAAGCTCTTCCCGTCGTTGAGCAGGAAGAAAACGATGAGCGGCGCGATGAGAACCGTCGTGGCGAGATTTCCGACGAGTGTGGCGCCGTTCAGCACGAACCACTTGCGCGTTTCCTCGATCCACGCTTCCAGCTTTTCGGAAAGGGCGATGTCGTTGAAGAGATCGCTGCGTTCGCGCAGGGAGGCTTCAAAGCCACGGACCATCTCGAGGGCTTGCGCAAAATATTGCGGGGCATTCACTTTGAAACTCGCGAGTTCCTCCGCGAAGAGCGCATACGAAGTGTAAGCGCCGATCCCGGCGATGGCGGCGAGTGTCGTCAGGATCGTCGAAACCGAAGCGGTCCGCGAGAGTCCGGCCCGCTCGAGTTGCGCGACGAGCGGCGTGAGCATCATGGCCATGAAGAAAGCGGCGATCGTTGGCGTGGCCAACGTTGGAGTCAGGAAGAAGAGCGACATCATCCCGATCAACGCGCCGGCGGCGAAGCCGAGCTTGATCAGGTCACGCCCCCAGGGGACGGACTTCGTCTTTTCTTTGGTCTGCGAGGGTTCAGACGGCGTCTTCATGGATTTTTCCGAGATTGCGCGCACGCGTGAGGAGGGTCATGCGCTCGGTGGTCTCGAGCAGTCGCTTCCCGAGCACGTGCGAAAGCTGAAACAGGATCTTCACGCCCATCGAAGGCTTTCGCTGGAGGATGTCGAGCAGGTCGGGTTTGAAGAATCCCACGAGCTCGCAGCGATCGACCGCGGTGGCGGTCGCGGTGCGCAGGTGTTCTGGGTCCACCAAAGCCAGTTCTCCGAAGAAGCTACTCTCGCCGAGCAGCGTGACGAGCACTTCCGATTGAGGGGACTGGTTCTTGATCGAGACGCGTCCGCGCACGATGAGGTACATGCCGAGCCCGCGTTCGCCCTGGCCGAAGATCTCCTCGCCGGGTTGATAGACGCGCTCGTAAACGAAGTTGGCGAGGTACTTCAGCTCGCGCTTGGTCATCGTTTGGAAAAGGATGTTCTGCGAAAGAACCTGAATCAAAGTCGAGGCGCCGCGATCGCGGCGACGGAAGAGGTCTTTCCAGAGAAAATGCGGGTGGGATGCGCTCATTAGGGTGGGACCGTCCTTCATTCCCTTTTCGTCCCCAGCGCGGGTATTCTTAACGGCAATGGAACTTGTTCTGAAGCTCTTGGTCGTCGAGGACGTCCACGAGATGCGCCTTTGGTTGGAAGCCGTGCTGACCGAGGACGTCGCCGGGGAGCCCTCTCCAAAGCTGGCCGTCACGAGTTTGGCGCCGTCGGTGCTTTCCGCGCGTCAGGAGTGGAGTCGCTTGAGGCCGGATGCCGTTCTTTTGGACGAAATTCTACCTGGCGAAAGCGCTTTGGATCTCTTGGGCGAGCTTCACGCCGAGGGGGTGCCGGTGGTGCTCTTGACCGGGGTGGAGGAGCCTCGTCACCCCCTCCCTGCGGGCGCCCGGGCTCGGCTCACCAAACCCTCTTCTGAGGCGCGTTCAGGCGAACGGCGGGCTTTTCGTGACGCGATCCGAAAGGTGATCTTGACGGAACCCCCTCGTCACTGTTAACCCCAGGTCCTTCTTCGAAGGAGATTAGGAACCAAACATGGCCGTGATGATCCGTCTTCAGCGCCAGGGCGCTAAAAAAAATCCGAGTTACCTCATTGTTGCCGTCGATTCTGACAAGAAGCGCGATGGCGAATACCTGGCTAAAATTGGCCAGTATTTCCCGAAGGTGAAGAACCCGAAGGAAAAAGTGATTTTCAATCCCGAGATGCTCGCCAAGTGGAAAGCACGGGGCGCCCAACCTACACAAACGGTTGGACAACTCCTGAAGACCGCTTCAAAATAATTCTATCCGCGGTGTGTCTTATTCGCTGAGCCTTTTGCTTGGCGACCCTGTCCGCGGGTAGCGCTTCCTTAAGGGAGTGTTGCTGGTTTGATGCGGAAAGGGATGACCTCATGTCGCAGGAAAAGAAAGACCTCGGAGAGCTGTCTAAGCTCATCGAGTATATGGCCAAGATGTTGGTAGATTTCCCCGATCGCGTGGATATCGCCGAAATCGAAGGCGAAAACACCACGGTCATCGAGCTGAAAGTCGCCAAAGAGGACCTGGGCAAGATTATCGGAA
>JBEIOW010000517.1:0-2116 GCA_040377385.1 Bacteriovoracaceae bacterium
AATCCCGGCTCGTCGCGGGAGTGCGATCGAAGTCCGCCTTTACGCGGAAGATCCCTCCACCTTCCTTCCTGCGCCTGGTCCGATTGGCTCGATCCAGATGCCGGGCGGGGCCTTCGTGCGCTCGGATACGGTGTTCACGGGACCGGGCGAAGTCTCGCTCTTCTACGACCCGATGATCTCGAAGATCTCGGTATGGGCGCCGACGCGCGAAGAGGCGATCGGTCGCTTGCGGGTCGCGCTGGATGAGACTCGAGTCGAGCCGCCAAAAAATCGTGGTTCACAGGTGCAGGGATCATTGCGAACGAACCTGGAGTTCTTGCGACGCTTGGCGCGTAACCCTCAGGTCTTGGGTGGCGATACGACCACGGATCTCATCCCGCGGAACCCGGAACTGACCAAGCCCGAACCCGTCGCGGTGACGATGGAGGCGGCGATCGCGCTGTCGCTGGCGCAGCTCTTGGATGCCGAAGGCGGAGCGCCGATTGCGGCGGCTCCAGCCGCTGGCTCTGGCTGGGCGCTGGTAGCGCGCCGGGAAGGGGTGCGCGCATGAGCGGCATTCAAGGAAAAGTAGGAACCTGGGAAATCACTTGGCCGAAGGCTCCTCACGGCGCCAGTGGCTCGGCGGACGTTGAGCTCAAGAACGCCTCGGGCGAGACGCAAAAACTGCGCGTGACCTGGCGCCGCGATGCGGATGGGCTCTGGCTCGAAACGCCGCGTGGCCTGTTTGGTTACGATCTCGGTGCCGCGAAGAACGACGACGGCGAACTGCGCTTCCGCGTCGGTGAGCGGGTGGGCGATGGTCTTTGGATGGATCTCGCGTTTGTGCGCGCGGGTATGGAGCAAGTAGCGGGTGCGTCCGCGGGCAAGAAGAAGGGCCTTCGGGTTCGCTCGCAGATGCCGGGAAAAATCTTGCGCGTTCTCGTGAAGGAAGGCGACGAAGTCGCGAAGGACCAACCGCTTCTCGTGATGGAAGCGATGAAAATGGAAAACGAGATTCGCTCTCCGGGCCCAGGTTTGGTTGCTGCGGTGAAAGTTGCCGAAGGCCAAGCCGTCGAAACGGGCGCGGATCTCATTCAGCTGTCTTGAAGGAGTGAATCAGGTGATCGATCCCAAGGCGGAGAAGCCCAAGTCTGAGAAGTCAGTGGAAACCCGCTCCGGAATTCCGGTGAAGGAGGTCTATTGGCCCGAGGACGCTTCTTTTGGCGGGACCTCGTCGGAAGCGCAGGAACACTTGGGTGCGCCTGGAAGTTATCCGTTCACCCGCGGCGTTCAAAAAGACATGTACCGCGGTCGGCACTGGACCATGCGCCAGTACGCGGGCTTCGGGACCGCCGAAGAATCCAACCAGCGTTATCACTACTTGCTCTCTCAGGGCACGATGGGGCTTTCGGTCGCTTTCGATCTGCCGACGCAGCTGGGTTACGACCCGGACCACATTCGCTCCAAAGGCGAAGTGGGGAAGGTCGGTGTTTCGCTCGCGACGTTGGATGAGATGCGGACGCTTTTCCGCGGGATTGACCCGGGTCAGGTCTCGACCTCGATGACGATCAACGCGACGGCTTCGATCCTGCTCGCGTTCTACGTCGCGATTGCTGAAGAAAAGGGCGTACCGGCGGCGAGCCTGCGCGGCACCGTGCAGAACGATGTGCTGAAGGAATACATCGCGCGCGGCAACTATATCTATCCGCCGGAAGGCGGTCTGCGGCTGACGACGGATATGTTCGCTTGGTGCGCCAAGCACACGCCGAAATGGAATCCGATTTCGATCTCGGGCTATCACATTCGTGAGGCGGGCTCGACAGCGGTTCAAGAACTCGCGTTCACGTTTGCGGATGCAATCGCTTACACGCAGGCGGCGGTCGACAAAGGCCTCGCGGTTGACGCGTTTGCG
The DNA here is from genome assembly GCA_040377385.1 of Bacteriovoracaceae bacterium. Taxonomy (GTDB): domain Bacteria; phylum Bdellovibrionota; class UBA1018; order UBA1018; family UBA1018; genus JBEIOW01. Next base: position 1,892 of record JBEIOW010000517.1, read on the forward strand.
GGGCAGCTCTCGTTCTTCTTCAACGTTCACAATGATTTCTTCGAGGAAGTGGCCAAGTTCCGCGCGGCTCGCCGGATCTGGGCCAAGATCATGAAGGAGCGCTTTGGCGCGAAAGATCCGCGCAGCTGCATGCTTCGGTTCCATTCTCAAACCGCTGGCTCCACTTTGACGGCCCAGCAGCCTTCGAACAACGTAATCCGGGTCACGCTCCAGGCGCTCGCCTCG
>JBEIOW010000065.1:0-8190 GCA_040377385.1 Bacteriovoracaceae bacterium
CCTTAATGTCGACCGCTCTCATTGCTCTCGTATCGTCGAACGTCCATGCCGGCATCGCTGACTGCCCGAAGATTCAGAAGAAGTTCGTGGAATGCTCCACGATCTTTCACGACAGCAGTGACCTGTTTCGTGACCAGACGGAGAATGGGGTCGAACTGGTGACCACTGCGATCGAAGTGAAGACGGCGCTGAGTGCCCGACGCCAAGTGAGCCGGTACACCTTTGCTACCGAAAAAAGAGATGTCTCCAACGGCGAACTCACGACGACCCGTAAGACCGAAAGACCTTACGGAAAAGCCAAGACCACCGTTCAGGCGGATGAGTCTGGAATGGGCATCGAAGTGACGACCGTTGAGAAAATTTCCTGCGAAAAAATCGAAGGGAAAGCCACCTTCGTTCGCACCGGTGATCTTTCTCTCGCTGGAACTCCGATGATGACCGTCATCGAACACGTGAGCGTCGAGGCGGATGGTAGCCTGCTCACCGTCGGCTACATTAAAGACCAAGGCGCTGAGCCGTCCAAATTGTTCGAGATGAAGTGTAAGGCACAGATTTAATTTCGTGCTGAGTAGCACGAATTAAATCTGCTGTTTCTAGCGCGGAGCGAGCCGCGGCTAAAAAGGCGTGCTTGATAGCACGCTTTTGAGCCTTCTGTTTTTGGCGCGGCGCGAGCCGCGCACGCGATGGCTCGCGCCATCGCCAATAATAGAAGTGAAGCGGAGCGTGCTAAACGCACGCTCTCGCGAAACGTGGCTCGCGCCATCCGCGGCTAAAAATGCGTGCTTGTTAGCACGCTTTTGAGCCTTCTGTTTTTAGCGCGGCGCGAGCCGCGCACGCGATGGCTCGCGCCATCGCCAGAAATAGGTGTGGAGCGGAGTGTGCTAACAGCACGCTCTCGCGAACACAGTAAAGCGCAGCGTGCTACGAGCACGCTGTCGCTTTACGCAGCTTTGCGAACTCCGCTGACCGCGGCGATATGTTCTTCGGTGATTTCTTCCTCGAGCTTGCCCCACGTTGGGTGGGCTTTGAGGAAGATTTTGACGAGCTGTTCGTCGAACTGGCGTCCGGAAAAGGTTTGCAGCTCTTTGTAAGCGATCTCGAAAGAGAGGCCCTTGCGATAAGGCCGGGTGGTGGTCATCGCGTCGAACGTATCGGCGATCAGGATCACGCGCGCGACGAGTGGAATCTCCTGTCCGAAAACTCCGTCCGGGTAGCCCATGCCGTCCATACGCTCGTGGTGGTGGCGCACGCCCGGGATCACGTCTTTAAAGAAGGGAATACTGGAGAGTGGCTGGAGAATCTCCGCACTCTTAATGGGGTGGCCGCGCATGATGGCTTCTTCTTCAGGCGTCAGTCGACCCGGCTTCAGCAAGACGCTGTCGGGAATCCCGATCTTCCCCAGATCGTGGAAGATGCTCGCGAACTCGACCGTCTTTTGCTCGTATTCGTTTAGACCCGCGGCTCCGGCAAGGAGACGAGCATTGCGGCCTACTCGACGGCAGTGACCGTAGGTGTAGGGGTCCCTTTCGCGAAGCGCTTGGAGAAGCGTTTTCGCGACCGTGTGTGCCCAATCTGGGATATCGCCCCAAGCCATTCGAATCCTCAAATTCTCATCGGGATTAGGTCGGTCCCCCTTGAGGGAAAGCCGCAGGCCGATAGGAATTGCCCTGAGGGGTTGGCCTCAGTGTCCCTGTTTTTATTCTATATTGAAAAAGTCAGTTATTGTATCCGCTGATAACTCTTTAAAAATCAATTAGTTGTGGATGGGTCGAGCTGGGTAAACTCTGCCTCTCGGGGTTTGAGCGCTGGGTTCCGAAAGGTTCTCAGAAGGAGGCACGGACGCCTTGAAGTCGCTACTGATCCCATCACTCATTGTTCTGACTGCGCTCCTGCCTGCACGCTCGTGGGCGCGTGGAGATTCGGTTCCCGGGTCTCGCTACACCTCGGCTCGGGGAGCGGCAATGGGAGACACCTTTCTTCCCTTTGCTGAGGATCCGCTCGGCGGACTCTTCGTCAACCCCGCAGGAATCGCCAAGATCCGCGAGACGACCTTTGAGGCACTCAATCTGGGTCTCCAGATGAACAACGATTACATTAGCGCCGCTGGGATCAACTTCTTCAAGTTCACCAGTCTGAGCTCCTTTAAGCAAACGCTGCTCGAGCGGCCAAATAGTTTTTCCAGCGGACAGACGGCAATCGGCACCGGTTTCGGCTTCCGAGGATTTTCGGCCGGTCTCTTATTTCAGACCCGACTCGCCGCTACGAGTGACGGGTCGCAGATCCGCTACAAGAGCAAGTACCAGCTGATCCCGGCCGCGGGTTTCGGTCTGCCGCTCGCCTCGGGCGTCGTGCGCCTAGGCTACAGCCTGCAATGGGTGAATCAGGCGTCAGGCGATATCACGGTCCCCGTCGATTCAGAGCCGTTGGGGTACAATCAGCGATTGGGCCAAGGTTCAGCATTCTCGCACAACTTTGGCTTTGCGCTGACGCTTCCGTTCGCCTATTTGCCCGCGTTCAACGTGGTCGCTCGAAACGTCGGTGGCGCGAGATTTTCTGGCGGGACGTTGATTTCGTTCGCGCAGAACAAGAACGGCGCTCCGGCGGCAGAGCCATTCTCGATGGACGCCTCATTCTCGATCGAGCCGAAGCTCGGCAGCGGCATCAACAGCCGCTGGGCTTACGTGCTCCGCGACGCCACCGGTTCTTCCGGTATCTCGATACTGGGTCGATCGGCGCTTGGCCTTGAGCTCGACTTTGGGCGCAAGTTCTTCGTGCGCACAGGCGTAGCCGGTGGATACCCCAGCGCGGGCATCGGGTTCACCACGCCTCGCGGAGATTTCCACCTGAGTTGGTTTAGCGAAGAAACTGGATCGGGCTTTCGATCCGAGCGCGACATTCGTTACATGATGCAGTTCCAAGTGAGGGCTTTCTAAGATGCTTTGCTTGACCGTGATTTCTTCGAATAAAACCCTGGAGAAGAAGTGGGAGCGCGAACTCAGCGAGATGCTCACTCCCTGGACGGATCTCGACGTGCACGCGGGCTCCGCGCTCGGCGTTGCTGCGGGACCGGTGGTTTTCGTCGATGCACGCGACGAGCAAATCTGGCGCGGCCTGGATCGTAAGGGGCGGGCGCTTGTGCTGGTGGTTTCCGATCGCGACCCGGTACCCGAGGCCCTGCTGCGCCAGGAGGTGGATGATGTCCTCGTGCATCCGTTTCGGGTGAGTGAGGTGCTGGGCAAGGTCCGTCACTACGAGCAGCTTTTGATGTGGAACGAAGTCACGACGCTCAACGCGAGTCTTGGTGGCATGATCGAGGCTTTTCATGAGGATCTCGCCCTCGCCGAGCGGATGCAGAAATCGCGATTGCCGAAGCGCTTCGATACGGTGAAGGGATTTCATGTGGCGAGCCGCTACCTGGCGGGCGCCCGCTCTGGTGGGGACTACTTTGATCTCGCCGAATCGCAGGATGGGCATCAGCTTTCTATCGTGCTCTCGGATGCGTCGAGCTATGGCCTTTCGAGCGCCGTGCTGTCTTCGTTGATGGGGGCGATGGTGCGCCTCTCGGCCGACCAGTCGCGTTCATGCCGCGATGTCGTGCGCGCGATTTACAACGAGATCCTCGCGACGCTCAAGGAGACCGATCGGCTCTCGCTGTTCTACGGAATCGTGAACCGAAAAGAGTACAAGCTGCGCTATTTGAACTTCGGCCAGGCTTGCGCCTTCCTCGCGCGCAAGGGGCAGAGTTTTGAGATCCTACCGACGCAGGCGGACGCTTTACGCCGTGGGGGAGGCTTAGGCACCGTCACGGAAGAAGAGGTCCGCTTGGATCCTTCCGATCGCCTGGTGTTATTGTCGGATGGGTTCATCGAGACGGTCGGGGGGGCTCACGGCACGCTTCAGCTCCTGGAGAAGTTTCGCGAGCGCGAACCCGTCGAGCTCCTGAATGAGCTCGTCTATTCGGTCAAAAAAGAACTGAAGTCCGAAGAAGATCTACCGGCACAGGATTGCTCGGCGCTGGTGTTCCAAACGGACGGAAAGCTGATCCGACTGGCGGGATAGGTCGATAGGCTACGTCGGAAATCGCGATGGCTTGCGCCTTCGCCAAAAGAAGAGTCAAGCGGAGCGTGCGATCAGCACGCGCTCGCAAACCTCACGCGAGCGCGAGACGACCGTTGGACTTCAGAAGCTTCTGAAGGAGTTGGCGGAGCTTTTTCATATCCTTAAGGCATACTGAATCGAATCCAGCCTGACAAGGCTAAAAATAGAGTAAAAGAGTCAAATGAAGCTTGGTGCGCGCTTTGGTCTATTGAGTTTGAGCCTCTTGATGGCGTGTAGCCATGCTCCACGTGCTCCGCAGGATGGGGCGAAGGCCGTATTGCCGGCTCCGATGCCGACTCCAAGATTGGTGGAGAAGGTCCAGATCCCCTCGCGAATCGTCGGCGAGAAGCCCCTGGAGGGGTACTGGATCGCGGGGCAGGGGCAGGGCCCAAAACCCGCTGTGGTCCTCTTGCACGGACGCGGGGGCCTCTATGGGGCCGGGGTATTGCCGGAAGGAGCCGGAAGCGAGGCACGGGTATGGGATCGGGTGACCGCTCGCCATCGGGCTTGGGCAGATTTTTGGTGGGCGCGTGGCTACGCCGTTCTTTTGGTCGATAGTTTCAGCTCGCGGGGGTTTCCTCGCGGATTCGCCCTCGGCTCACATGCCCAGCGTCCCGCGACGGTCTCCGAAATGCGGGTGCGTCCGCGCGACGCTTGGGCGGGCTTTCGCTGGCTAGCTGCGCGTTCGGCGGAAGTCGACTCGCGCAGAATCGCGCTTCAGGGTTGGTCCAACGGCGGCACGGCCGTTTTTTATACGACATCCGATCAGGGCCTGCGCCAGGAGGGAGCGATGCCCGACGTGCATTCGCGAGCGGTCGCCTCGGGGCGTGCTTTTCGTGCGGTGATCGCGCTTTACCCGGGTTGCCCATCTTCATTGGCTAAAGCGGGTTTTCGCTCGCCGGTGCCGACTCTCGTGATGATTCCGACGAACGATGTCGAAGTCAGCTCAGAACGCTGCTTGGCCATGGTGGAGAGCGCGCACGCGAAAGGGGAGCCCGTCAGTCACCGTCTCTACGTGGGCGCCGAGCATGGCTTTGACAGCCCAGATGCAGAAACTCAGGCGCGTCCCCAAAACGAAACCGCCCGGCGCCTCGCATTCGAGTCGGCCGAGCGGTTCTTGCTGCGCTGGATGAACTGAAGGGCTTACTGGCCGACGCAGTACACGTCGCCGTCTTCGATCGCGGCGATTTCCTTCAGCGTTCCTTTGCGGAAGATGATGGCGTACTCGTTGCCACCCGGATACCAGGTGAGGATCGTATAGGCGCGAGAGCGGATCAGAACGTCTTCAAGGTAAACTTCACCGGCCTCGCTGCCTTCTTTCAGAAACTCGACCGCGTCCACGACCGACTTGTATTCAACAGGAGCGTCGTCGTTGGCCATAAACATCAGCTGACGCTTCGTGAGCGTATTGAGGGCGTTCAGGCGCTGCGGGCTCATCTCGCCGATCGCAAGCGAGCGACCGAGGGATTGGTAGTTCCGATCGCCTTCTTCGTCGACTGCGAGGAAGGGATCGCAGCTCAGGTCATTAGCGTGGGCCATCGGGGATAAAGACAGGGACAGAATCAAAATCAGCTTTTTCATAGGTACTCCGTAAACGTTGAAAGTTTTTATCTAGGGTCGAAACGCGGGGGCTTCGAATGAGCGGAGTTATAGGCGCAAAGGCGCGTCAGCGCAACGCGTCATTTCGGCAAGTTAATATTCCAGATGAGAATAGTTGGGGCGAATTCAGCCCAGGGCTTGATTCAGGTCGCGCTCGAGGTCCGCGAGCGACTCGATCCCGACACTGATCCTGATTAGGTTGTCGTGAATGCCGAGGGCCTGGCGCGCTTCCGCTGGGATACTTGCGTGAGTCATAATCGCGGGATGCTCGATGAGCGACTCGACGCCGCCGAGGGACTCGGCCAGCGTGAAGACCTTCACCTTTTCGAGGAACGTCCGGGCTTCGGAAAGGCCACCGCGGATGAAGAAGGTGATCATCCCGCCGAACCCGCTCATCTGCTTCTTGGCGAGGGCGTGCTGGGGGTGGGATTCGAGGCCGGGGTAGATGACCCTCTCGACCTTCGGATGTTTTTCCAGCAAGCGGGCGATGGCCATGGCGTTCTCCGCGTGACGCTCCATCCGAACGTGCAGCGTCTTTAGGCCGCGCATCACTAGGAAGCAATCCATGGGGGCCGGAACCGCGCCGATCGCGTTCTGAAGAAATTTCAATCGGTCGTGGAGTTCCGTGCTGTTCATCGCGGCCACGCCGCCCACGACGTCACTGTGGCCGTTCATGTACTTCGTCACGGAATGGACGACGATATCTGCGCCGAGCTTGAGCGGGCTTTGGAAATAAGCACTCATGAAGGTGTTGTCGACGACCGAGAGTGCGCCGCGATCACGCGCGAGCTTCGTCAGGGCAACGATGTCGAGGATCTGGAGCGTGGGGTTGGTTGGAGTTTCAATCCACAGCAGCTTCGTATTGGGTTTAAAGTGTTTGGCAGCCTGCGAAGCATCCGAAAGGTCGGCGAACGTGAATTCAATCCCGACGTTCTTGAATACCTTATCGAAAATCCGGAACGTGCCGCCATACACGTCGTCGCAGACGAGAACGTGATCGCCCGCTTTGAGCAGGTGGATGATCGAGGCCGTGGCGGCGAGTCCCGATGCGAAAGCCAGCGCGTGTTTTCCGCCTTCGAGCGCCGCGACGCAAGCCTGGTAGGCCGTGCGGGTCGGGTTGTCGGTTCGCGAGTATTCATAACCGCGGTGCACGCCGGGCGAGGACTGCGCGTAAGTCGAGGTTTGGAAGATCGGGGTCATGACCGCGCCCGTCGACGGATCCGGCTCTTGGCCGGCGTGGATAGCGAGCGTTCCAAAGCCAAGGTTCAGGTTCATGTCCGAAGTTTTCATGCGCGGGGTCCTTAACGGTTGCCGAGGTACGTGATCAGGTCGATTTTTGTGATGAGAGCGATCAGCTTGCCGTTCTGCTTCGGATCGTTCACCAGGGGGATTTTGCCTTTTTGGAGGATGGCCGAAGCCTTCTCCACGGGCTCATCCGGAGTGACGAACTCGATGCCGGGGTCGGCGAGCTTGTCGACGAGGTCATTCGGCTTCACGCGGCCCATGTAGAGTGCGTTCAAGAGAGCGCTCTCGGTCACGATGCCTTTGATCCAGCCCTTGTCGTCGGAGACGGGAACCTGGGAAATGTTCTGGTTCTTGAGGAGTTCGATGACGGCCGAGATCTTCTCGGTCTGAGGCACCATCTGGATCGGGTCGTTGCCGAGGCGGTTGGCGCGCAGCAGATCCTGCACGGTGCCGAGCGAGTCGCTGTCGAGGAAGCCCGCTTCGCGCATCCAATCGTCATCAAACGCCTTGGAGGTGTAGCGGTTACCGCTGTCCGGCAACATGACGAGCACGTTCTTGCCGTTGAGCTTCGCGCCCTGGTCCTTCATCCACCGGATCGCGCCGCAAACGGCTGCGCCCGACGAAGTTCCGGCGTAAAGGCCTTCCTTCTTCAGGAGCTCGCGGGTCATGAGGAACGATTCTTTGTCGTCCACCATCACCATGTCGTCCACGACGGTCAGGTCGTAGTTGGCCGGGATGAAGTCTTCTCCGATCCCTTCGATTTTGTAGGAACGCGCCTTGGTGACATCGAGCACACCGGTTTTGAAGAACTCGGTGACGATCGAGCCGTCTGGATCCACGCCGACGACCTGAACGGAAGGTTTGTGTTTCTTCAGGTGGCGCGCGATTCCGCAGAGCGTCCCGCCGGTGCCGATTCCCGCGATGAAGACGTCGATGTTCGGCATTTGCTTGAGGATCTCGGGACCCGTCGTCTGCTCATGGCATTCGCGGTTGGCGAGGTTGTTGTACTGGTGAATGTGCACGGAGTTGGGCGTCTCGGCCGCGATGCGCTTGGCGGTCGAGTAATAGCTGCGTGGGTCTTCGGCCGGCACCGAGGTCGGCGTGACAACCACGCGCGCGCCGAACGCTCGGAGATTGCGGATCTTCTCGTTGGACATCTTGTCGGGAAGGACAAAGACGCACTTGTAACCTTTGATGGCGGCGGCCATGGCGAGCGCCACGCCCGTGTTGCCGCTGGTGCACTCGACG
>JBEIOW010000425.1:0-2709 GCA_040377385.1 Bacteriovoracaceae bacterium
ATCGCTGAGCGGAACTACAGCGAAGCTCGTGCCGAAGAAGACGCCGGCGATGAAGAGCAGCTGCTGAACGTCTTTGACTTCATTACGGAAGGTGCGCGCGGTCTCCAGGCCAGCGCATCGGCCCTGACCGACGAGCAGGCGCGTGATGAGGTCGAACGTCTACTGGTCTTCGTGACGGCCGCCGAGACGATCCGAGAGACCAATGTCTTTACGGCGAATGACCGGATTGTCCGCAACGTTCTTCAAGGGTTTTACCGCATCGGCAAGGACGAGAGTTCTCAGCTTCAGGCTTCCAACCTCGTGCATCAGGGGCGCTTTCAAACTCAAGAAGAGCTGCGCCGGCTGCGTGCATCAGGAACCGATCTCTCGGACCTGAATCCGCCCGAAAGCGCGCTCTGGTTGAATAACCGCGTGGAGTCCTATGATCCTCGGTCCGAGGAGTACCTGGGCGAGAAGTTCTTTCCGCCTAAGGACGCGGTTTTCCACTACGAGCGAATGGGGCGCGGCCAGATCAAGATCAAGGCGGCCTGGTACCAGGAAGAAACGGACGCCAACGGGCAGGTCAAAAAGAAACGCAGTGGAGTGACGCTTCGTCTCGGTAACGAGACCAACATCTCGATCCTGACCTCCCATCTCGCACGCGCGGTCGGCTTTCCGGCGGTGCCTTGGGCCTATCGTCCGCAGGTGAAGCTCTATCTCGGGGACACTTCTTATGAACGGTTCCAGAACGAGTGGGATCAGGCTCACGGCGATCAGTATCAGGGCTCGCCGCGTTCCTACATCGAGCGGTACGTACCGGAGCAGAACGCCGTCATTCTGAAGAACGTCGCGATCGAGGATTACGCGAGCGGTAAGAAGTATCAGGAAATCGGTCCCTTCTACACGGGCCGCAACGGCCTGACGAATCGCCGCGAGTACCGCGCGCAGCTTCTTTATGCGGCTCTCATTCAGCTTGGCGATACGAAGGACATTCAGGTCCGGATCGATGCCTATCGCGACGCCCAGTCGGGCACGTGGCGTCCGTTGATGTTCATCGCCGATACGGGATTTGCGATGGGTCTTCTGGGCGGCACGCCGAACGATTACCCCGCGACTGCGGCCGAGGCTTCGGCTCGCGAGGTGAAGTTGAATTACTTCACGAACCTCGGGTTCCAGCCCGATGCATACCGGCGCACTACCTATGCGGATGCGCGCTGGATCCTGAAGCGCTATCAGCGCCTATCGGAAGTGCAGATCGACGCGATGGCATTGGAGTCGGGTATTGCCGCGCCGGTCGGCGCGCTCTATGCGGAGAAGATCAAGCTTCGCCTCAATAATTTGTTCGATGCGTTCGGCTTGGGCGGCAAACGCTTCCGTACGCGGGGCTGGGCGGCGATCAGCGCCGAGCACCCGAGTTACATCAGCTCTCAGGGCGAGCTGAAGGTTGCAGCTGAGGACTATGCTGGCAACACGACTCCGTTCATGAACACGGTTCGCGACGCGGCGACCGTGCGGGCGATCAACCTGATGAGCAATACGATCTCGCGTCTCTTCACGATCGGCGGAAAGCTGATTGGCGTCGGCGATACGATCCTATTGGGCGATATTGAGCTCGGCTTTGGTCCTTCGATCAGTGGCAACCGCGTCGTGCACGTCAACCCGGAGCGCGGCCCGATTCAGCGCCGATACTTGGTCGAAGATACCTTCACCTTCTCGGTCCCGGTCGGTATGGGTTCGAACTGGTCGCTCCCGATCGGTGCCTATTACCACTATCAATGGACGTACTTTCACAGCTACGACGACCTCGGCAAGGCATCGACGGCGGCGTTCTTCCGGAATCTGAATCCTTGGGCGATTCAAGACATCCGCAAAAAGCTCGGGGTGGGCGAGGCGATCCGCGTCGCTCACGCGGTCGGCACCACGCTCGGCACGGCCAAGCTCAAGCTCGCAAAGAACGTCGGTTTTTCCGTGAGTCTGCTCGGTCGCGATACTGCGCGGATCAAAGAGGTGTACATCTCCAAGGCCTCCGAAGAATTCATGGAAGTCCTGGTGACCGATGCCGACAGCCGGACGTTGAAGAATGGTCTCGAGATCGCACTCCTGCTGAAGGTGGCGTTCACGGATTCGTTCATGACGACGCGGAAGCACCACAAGCTCTATCGTTTTGATTTGAAGCGGGTTCAGCCGGATGAGGCCGATCGGACGCAGACGGCTTTCCGGGCGTTGCTGGAGAAGAACGACTTCTCGTTGGCCGAGAAGGTCGCGCTCGCCTACGACATCACCGATACCGAACGCCAGCGCAAGACCGAGGCGACCTTCGCACTTTGGAGTCGCAATTCTTCGAGCGGCACGCGCGAAGTGGAAATCCGTGAGAAGGCGCCAGAGCCAGGTGATCCGGACGCCGCCGAGGAAGAGGGGGCTCTTCAAGCGGCCGATGTTTCCGATTACCGCGCGTACGACGCCGAACAGGATCGCCTGACGCTCGTCGTAGCGGGCAAGCAGTTCGAGTCCAGCTCGCGCGCCTTGTCGGACCTCTGGACGGAGCGCCTGGATCCCGGCCTGGCCAAGGGTCCGCTCGACTTCTTCGGTCAGACCTTGACCGAGGCGACCACGCGCAAAATCAGCGTGGAAGCTTTGGCCAACGACGCCTTCACGGGATTTAGCGAGATCCATGTGGCGATCGATCTTCAGCGCCTGGACAACCATGCGGACCGTAAGGAGTATGAGAAC
>JBEIOW010000565.1:0-1802 GCA_040377385.1 Bacteriovoracaceae bacterium
CGCGCATGCGTATTCGCTCTATTCTGTGGATCGTTTCCGTCGTGTCCTCAGTCGGTGCTTCGGCTTTCGCATCGCCCTCCTCTTCATTGGGCGAGCTGACCCAGGTCGGCATCGATCTCTACATCGACGCGCAGTTTCGGGTCGCCGTTCAGCGGGTACTCCCCGGTTCTTCGGCGGATTTGGCCGGCGTCGAAGAGGGAGCTGAGCTGCTTTCGATCGATGGCCGCTTTGCCCAAAGTGACGACTTAGCTCAGCTGCAAGCGTCGCTTACCGGCGAGCCGCGCTCCCACGTGGTTATCGAAACTCAAGGTCGTTCGGAGCGGACGCAGCATGTGCTCGAGCGTCGCACCTACGAAACCCCGGCACCTTGCGTCCTCTCGGGCCAAGTCGCGCTTTATCCCAAGAACCCAAGCGGGCTGCCACGGCCGCGGATTCCGATCGGCCGCGCGCGCGATTGGACGGGTAAGGTCGGGGCGACTTCGGTGATCGGCAAGCTTTCGTTGGACCGTCGCCGCTATGAGCTGAAAGCCGCCAAAGCCCTGATTGAACTGGAGTACCTCGATCGCGGATCCCATCAGAAACTGACGGGAGCTGACGGCGGTGAGGTGATTGAGCTCCGGGGTTCGGAAGATTTCTTTTCTGGCTGGATTCGCTGCGTAGACCCTTTACGTCTTCGCTGAGGCCGACATAAGCTTCGCTGATGCTGAAGCTTCTTCTTCCGGTTCTTTTCTCCACGCTTATTTTCTCGCCCATTGCCCATGCGGATCTCGCATGGCAGCCGGCGCCCGCGTCTTCGGAAGTGGGATTCAAAGCGGTCGGACGGCCGGCGATGCTCAAGATCAATGGCGAGAAGGGGAAGCTGACGGGTCAGATCGTATTGCGCGGCGGAGCGCTGCACGGGCAGCTCGATGTCGCGATGAATGACTTCACGACCGGGATCGACTTGCGTGATCGTCACATGAAAGAAACTTATCTCGAGACCGGGAAGTTTCCCAACGCCCGCCTGATTTTCGACGGAACCACGATTCCCGGGATTCAGGAGCAGGGGAATTTCAAAGTGGAGTCCGCGCCTTTTCGGGCTTCTTTAGAGCTTCATGGTCAGAGGAAGCCCATCGAGGGAGAAGCGTCCATTTCGCGAAGCGGCGCGGTGGCTCAGGTCGACGCGAAGTTCAAGGTCAAGCTGTCCGACTACGGTATCCAGATCCCTAAATACCTGGGCATCACGGTCGCCGAAGACGTGACGATCGAGATTAAAGCATCGGGACCTCTCCGCGCGATCGCGGCGTCTGCACCTGTGACGGCGAAGCCTGTCTCCCCAAAGCGGGCCGCACCCGCTAAAAAATCGAGTGGGCGATGAGTTTTCTTCTACGAGTCTGGGTCAGTCTGGCTGGAGCGGCGCTCTTCGTATCCTCGTCGGCACACGCTTTTCCGGAAATGGTCCGGCACGGTTATGTCAACTGTACGGCATGCCACGCGAGCCCGACCGGCGGTGGGCTGCTCACCGCCTACGGGCGCGAGCTCTCGAGAGAAATCATGAGCACCTGGGGTGCGGAGGGCGAGCAACGCCCCGCCTACGTGCTCGACTTGCCGGAGTGGTTCAATCTCGGTGGCGATGTCCGAACCGTCTATTACTACTTGGATACTCCGGCGATTCGCGAGGGCCGTACGATTTTCATGCAGGCGGATCTCGAAGCGGGATTCCAATTGAGTGAGCGCTGGTCCTTTGTGGGTACGATCGGCTTCCAGGACACTGATGCGGCGCCCGGACTCACGACCGTGGGCAAGCGGAGCGCGATCCTCTC
>JBEIOW010000303.1:0-3648 GCA_040377385.1 Bacteriovoracaceae bacterium
GACTAAAATCTTCTCTCGTGAGAAAAGCCTAACGCTTTGCATTATATGCGCAGCATCACGCAAGCTGCGCCTCATCGAAATCAGCGTGCCCTTTTTGGGGAGAGAAGGATTCCAATGAAACAGAGCACGAGCGCCACCTGGCTACGCATTCCGGTGACGACCTTCCTCCTGACGAGCCTTCTGGGGACCTCGGCCTTGGCCGCGACCCTCGGCGTTCCCCTTCAGGAGATCGGAATTCCTGCGACGGACCTCTTGCATCGTGGACAGCCGATCGACCGCGACGACGCGATGAACCTGCACCGCTCCGGCACGGACATCTCCACGCTGGATCCTTCCGACAGCGATGCTTGGACCAACCAGGCGCTTCCGCTCTCGAACGCCCAGGAATGGAATTACCCCGCCGACGGCGCGACGGTTTCCTTTGATTCCTACATGGATGCCACTGAGCGCGTGATGCGCTCGCGCATCATCGACGGCCAAGGCGCCAACGGTCGGCCGTTTCAGCTTCTGATCAGCTTGAAAGCCCACTCAGCGATGGCCACCGCGGCGCTTCTGCGCCGGCTTGGCTACCCGATCGCCTCGCCCAAGCGCTATACCTCGCTCACCGTGCGCTTTGACTCCCCTGCCGCACGCGATGAATTCCTCGACACGATGGCCGACCGCAACCAGGCCTGCCGTGGCCGCTGGCTGAAGTACGAAGGCCAGAACGCGGACGAAATCGCCAAGATCGCGAAAGACCCCTGCATCAAATCCGAGCTCGTGAAGCTCGGAAACTCAAACGAAGTCACCCTCCAGGACATCGTGCTTGAACCCGGTCAGATCGACACCTGGATGTTCCACTGGGGCATCATGAAGGCGCCGCTCCTGAAGGGCCGTCGCGCTCTGCGCGCGCTCATCGCGCCGGTCGTGCTCGCGGACATCAACGAGAGCATCAACCTCTTTTCCTGGGAAATCGCGAAAGTTCTCACGAACACGCTGATCCTCACCCACACCTACGCCGACCAATATCAAGAGGCGTCCTACACGGACATCAAGTGGATGGCGCGCAAGATCGCGCACCTGACGCGCTCCGAGCTCACGAACATCGTGAAAGCGGGCGAATATCCGGCTGACATCGAGGCCTTGCTCGTCGAGAAGCTCGTCGCCCGTCAAAAACAGCTGGCGCAGATCTTCAACATTCAGCCCAGCGGCGTGAGCTTCCAGTTCAACTCGAAGATCTCGGTCGGCGGCGTGAAGGAAGGGAAGCTGCTCAAAGAGTGGTACCCCGGCTACTCCCTGCGCTTCGCTTACGAAGATCCCGAGTCTCCTCTCCGCACCGACGAGCTCGCCAAGTACCTTCAGATCGAAGGCATCTCGGCCGGCATCGGCAAGCTGATCGAGCAGGTCAACAAGCACCTCCAGCTCAGCACCGTCAGTGACGTGGCCCAGAATCACGTCAAAGGTCTTCAACAGGCCTGTATGCAAGAGTTCCAGCAGAAGGGCTTCTGCTCGCGTCCCGTCGGACTTTGGGGCGGTCCCGTCGCGGGCGTCGGCGTCCAAGCCGACCGAAGCGTCATCACGGGCACCTACTACGGCGGAGAATCCCGCGTGCAGCTCGTCGACAACGTCGGCGTCTCGGCCAACGTCGGTCTCTTCCTAACTAAGGACGGCTTGCCTTCCTTGGGTGGAATCCCGATCTCCGCGGGCTTGTTCTCCAACCTGAGCTTCTCCCGGAACTACGTCCACGTTCGTCCGCTGGTGAACATGACGGACGCGACCCGTGACAACTGGGGCAACATCTACGTTCCGAAGTTCATGCAGAACCTGGCCTCGAAGCTCGACATCGAGCTTTCGAACGACCCGGAAATCGTGAAACCCGAAAACTTCTTCGAAGAACTCAAAGAAGGCGAGATGTTCATCATCACCGACTCCGTCGGCGTGGGGGCGCAAGCTCAGGTGAACCTCCCGCTCGCGGGCATTCTCGACTCCGGGATCATGGGCGTGTCTCCTTCGCTGTCGGTCTCCGCCGGCACGCAGCGCGCGATCATTCGCCGTACGACCGTGATGCGCACGAAAGACGGCCTGCAGGTCTACCTCCAGCGCATCAACTCCAACGCGTTCAACTTCGGACTCGACTTCAACTTCTGGATCAAGGTGTTCTCCTTCACCCAGACGACGAAAAAAGGCTACGCCTCGACGAAAGCCTTCTTGCTGGGCTCGGAGATCGCCGAAGAGAAGCGCCGGCCGCTGGCGACCGCGCTCAAGGCGATCCTCAAATCCAACAACTCGGAGATGCTGGAGGGCGAGTTCGGCTACTACGCGCTCAATCACCAGATGACGAGCAAGATCGAACAAGGCCGCTTCCTCAGGTGGCAGTGGTTCGGTCTCGACGAGAGCCACACCGTGAAAATTCAGCCCCCGGTGGATCCGCAGGGGCGCTACAATCCGGCCGAGAAAGAGCGCACACTCTTCTCCCACCGAATTCTGCGCACCAACGGCTCTAACGACGCTGCCCTTTTCAACGACGTGATCGCGAAGTACGCGCCGGGATGGTCCGTTCTGCCGACCGCTGGCGCCAATCCCGCGAACTCCTTCCTCGGCAAGGGCCAGTGGGCCATTTGGTCGGGCGAAGCGGAGCTTACGTCCTGGAATCCGAGCGGTATCGTCACCTCCGTGGAGCATCACTGGGGAGGCTGGAAACTTGGGAAGGAAGCCTTCTTCAAAATCATCGAAGGCATCGAAGCCAAGGTCAAACCGCTGAACCTCGACCGGCCGATCATCCGCCGCGAAGAGTTCCAGACCATGAAGGAGCTTCAGTTCTACGAGATCACCTCCAAGCTCCTCATCTACGAAGCGGGCATGAAGACCCTCATGGACCACCTCATCGACCCTCGCGCATCGAACGAGACGGTCCACGCGCGCCTCGTGAAGATCGAGACCGGCGGAACGAAGGACGGCGAGAAGAAGTTCTCCAGCTACTGCTGGCAGAACAAAGCGCCCGACATGGCGCCGACCTTCCACACGCTCTTCAATCCGATCTTGGAACTCTACGCCAACAGTGGTGGCGGCATGGGCGGCGACCGGACGAAAAACACCGATCAGGTTTGGTTCCAGAAAGACAAATGGGGCGAGCAGGACACCTTCAAGGATCGCAACTTCTACTGCGTGAAGCCTTGGATGCGTTGGGTGATGGACAATCGCACGAAGATGCCGACGGATCGGAAGAAGCAAATCGTCTGGACGACCCAGTTCATCCGGACGATGGAAAGCCAGCTCCCGCTCGAGAAGGTCCTCGGCGTGATCGGGAAGCAGAACTACTTCTACCAAGTTCGCGTCTCCGGTTTCCGCACGAACGATTCGAACGGCGACACGGAGTACACTTCCGATTCCATCGGGACTTTCAATGAGACGGAAGGAGCCGGAGTGTTCTCCGACTTCGCGTCGAAATACGGAATCACGCAGCACGAGCTGAGCGCACGTTACCTGAGCGAAGGGTTCTAAGATGAAGACGTCAAAAGACCAGTCCAAACTCGGCACTCTTTCGAAGCGGGCCAAGCTCTTGATCGAACTTCGCGAAAAGAGCCGCGAAGGGATGGCCGGGCGCTTGCCCGCCCTCCTCCTCGGGGCGTCCATGCTCGGAGTCTGCGGGCTGGTCCCGTGGGTCGCCAA